>SVLR01000013.1 GCA_015067785.1 Oscillospiraceae bacterium | reverse complement strand
TTTTCTTAGTTCTTGATGGGATGGTGGAAATCAGGGGTATTGTCGGTAATAGGCAGGAAGGTATAGCCGTTATCCAACGCCCAAACGATAAACTGCTCAATGACCTGCATAGAGCTTTTCTGAATATCATGCATCAGCACCATACTCTCGCTGCGCTTTGCAACACCCTCGATGGTCGCCTCCAAAACACGCTCCGGTGTTGCCTTTTCCGCGTCCTCGGAGTTCACGTTCCAGTCAAAGTAGCGGTAGCCCATTTCCTGCACCGTCTTTGTAAGTCTCGTCATAATACCCTTGTTGAAATTCTTACTGACACGGTTGCTGCTGCCACCGGGGAAGCGCATAATGGTGGGATAGAAGCCGACCTGATCGTAGACCTTTTGGGAAATAATCGCCTGATCCGCCAAAAACGCTTCATCGCTGGCATAGATCTTGCCGTAGGTGTGTTCATTTGCGTGCAGACCAATCGAATGTCCCTCCGCATTTATCCGCTTTAAGATGGACAGATCACCGCTGCCTACCACAAAGAAGGTTGCTTTAATATTATACTTTTTAAGCGTATCCAAAAGACCGGGGGTATAGTGACCGGGGCCATCGTCAAAGGTCAGGTAAATAAACTTGCCGTTGCCGTTTACCTTTTTGACCTCTACTGTACGGGTAGCACTTGCTTCATTGCCGTAGTCATCCTTTACCGTATAGGTAAGTGTGTAAGTGCCGGCTTTTTTTACATTCACAGAGCCAGAAATCTCTACCTTATCCGTCAAATCGATCACGCCGTTGTCGATGGCCTTATAACCCGGCTCCCGATAGGCTTGCCCGGTGTAGAACGTTACCTTGCTGTTTCCCGTCAGGGTCAGCACAGGCGGTAAAGTGTCCTCGTAGTGCAGAGTGCGCTCTACAGTGGCAGTATTGCCCGCGGAATCGGTAACAACATAGGTCACCTTTCCCCCTTCCTCGGTGCGGACTACGCGGTCGGTCACATCACCCTCAGCTGCGTCGATGGCAGTAACGCCTGCCTCCTCGTAGGGAACACCGGGGAGTGTCACTACATCGTTGCCGCCCGTCAGGGTAATGACCGGCGCGGTGGTGTCCCGGACGATGACGGTATAGGTTTTTTCCGCAGTCAGATCCCGGTGCTTTGCCGTATAGGTCACGGTATAGGTGCCCGGTACCTTCGGGTCGATCTCTCCTGTGCAGGAAACGGCTACCGCTCTTTTCTCCAACAGCAAAAAGCCGCTCCAGCCATAGGCTTCTCCCGTAGGCAGGGGATCGATACCGGCTTCCAGATAGATGGTATCTCCATCTGCTACGCGTAGCTCCAGCACATAGGATTTATATAAGGTCCAGCCCATCATAAAAAGGCCGATCGTACCAAGTAAAATGGCGAAAACAATTAAAAAAATAAGGGTTTTTCTTTGCATTTCAAATCATCTCTTTTTTCTGTATGCGCATATTTGGAAGGTAATTCCGTTTTCCTCTCCCTCGGAGAGGAGCTTTTCTATTTCCCAGTCCGGCATTTCATCCAAATTGGGAAAATAGGTGTCCGATTTCGGGCAAGCGGAGAGTTTGGTCACATAGGCTTTTTCGCAGTAAGGCAGCATCTGCCGATAAATGCTGCCGCCACCGATGACGAACACCCGGTCGTCTGTCGCTGTTTCTTTGATTGCCTCCTCCGGACTGTGACATACCACAAAACCGGGAATGTCTATATTTTGCCGGGTCAAAACAATGTTTTTCCTGCCGGGGAGGGGCTTTTGTCCAGGAAAGTCCGCCACCGTTTTGCGTCCGGCGATCACCGCCGCGCCCCGGGTGGTCTCTCGGAAGAATTTCCGGTCAGCCGACAGTGCTACCGGCTGGGTACCGTCACAGCCGATGCCCCAGTCTGCGTAAACTGCTACAATTAGATCCATAATTTTACCTCATCCACCGCTTGCGCGGTCCCCCTTCCCCAAGGGGGGAAGGTTTATCAAATTGCCATAGGAATTTCAAAATCAAAGGGGTGGAACTGATAATCTTCCACTGTGAAGCTGTTTTTGGTAAAGCTGTAAAAGTCAGTAACAGAAGGATCCAGCGTTACCTTGGGGGCGGCAAAGCCTTCCTTTTCCAGCATCGCCTTGACCGCCGGAATATGCCGGTCATAAATATGGCAGTCCGCGATCACATGGACAAGCTCCCCTGCTTCCAGTCCCGATACCTGCGCCATCATCATAAGGAGCATCGCATACTGGCATACATTCCAGTTGTTTGCCGTCAGCATATCCTGAGACCGCTGATTTAAGATGCCGTTTAAGGTATTGCCGGTGACATTAAAGGTCATAGAATAGGCGCAGGGGTAGAGATTCATCTCGTGCAGGTCCTCAAAATTATAAATATTCGTGAGGATCCGCCGGGATGCCGGATTGTGCTTCAAATCGTAAAGCACACGGTCTACTTGGTCAAACTCGCCCTCTTTATATTGATGCTTAATGCCCAGCTGGTAGCCGTAGGCCTTGCCAATTGTGCCGTCCTCTCCTGCCCATTCGTCCCAAACGTGGCTGCCTAAATCGCAGATACGGTTGGACTTTTTCTGCCATATCCACAGCAGCTCATCAAGGGCAGATTTCCAGTAGGTACGGCGGAGCGTCATCAAAGGAAATTCTTCCTTCAGGTTATAGCGGTTTACCACACCGAATTTCTTCACTGTATGGGCAGGTGTACCGTCCGCCCAGCGTGGGCGCACTTCCAACTCCGTATCATAAAAGCCGTTTTCCAGAATATCTATACAAGTTTTTCTGTACAGCTCGTCTGCTATACTCATAATTTTCCTCCGCTTAAAATAAACTGGGTGTTTTTGTGTGTAGCTTATAAAAATCCGTCAAATCACCGAGAGTAACTGCCTTTGCGCCATAGGCGCACAGCGCTATTTGCGCAGCGCTTCCATCCTCAAAGCAATATACTGGCGACCAGCCCTTTTTCAGATTTTTCTCTGTACCGCTCCAGGTGCCGCCGGTCTTCAGGCTGCTTTGGGCAACAAATACGCCGAATGTCGGCAGGGCGTGTATGACCCGATTCCGACTTAGTGCCCGGACTGTGGAAAAATGCAGGTCAAACCCATCCTCAGAAAGATACAAAACATTTTTCTCCGGCTGCTGAGAAGATAAGCCGTCTGCCACCACGCTGATGACCTTGCCACCGTGTTCTAAGCAGCTTTCTTGGGCTTCCCGGTCTGCGCCCCGGGCATTGCCGGAAATGAGGGTATAACCCTGTAGCGCAGCCTGACAGCCCACCTTTCGGGCAAATTCACGGTTTTCTTCTCGCAAATCACGACTTCCCACAAGAGAAACCGCGGGTGTATCCAGAAGGGTCACATCTCCCATAAACCATAGGTTTGGCGCTTCCAAGCCCAATCTGCTTTGCAGGGTCTGTGGGTAACCACTGCTGATACGGGTCAGGGGAAAACAATGCTTTCTGGCTCCCTGCTTCAAATATCGCTTCAGCAGATCCTGATCCTCCAAAAGGTCAAGGATCCTTGCTGCCATTTCTCCGTTATAGCCCAGCTTCAGCAGATCCTTTTCGGTCAGTTCCCTATCCGCAATATCCACTTTCATATGGGAGACATTAACAGAAAGATCTCGAAACTGCGCCACCGTCAAGGGTTTTCTCTCCGGGTCTCCCAGCTGTGAGGTCAGCATCAGAAAACCCATTTCCCGGGCGTTCAACGAAATCTCCTTTTGGGCGGTACAGGTGCCTTGATCGCTTCCTCGGTAAGTGTACCGTCACCGGAAAGCACCATGGGTTTTACGGTATAATTGCTGAATTTTGCGATCTCATCTAACTTTGCCTTTTCGGGGAAATTGCCGATGATGGACCAGGCAACACCCTTTTTCTTGGCACGGCCCGTTCTGCCGATGCGGTGGACATAGTACTCGTTCTCCTCCGGCACATCAAAATTGATGACACATTCCACATCGTCCACATCGATACCCCGGGATGCCACATCGGTGGCAATGAGAATGGAGAGCTTTCCGTCCCGGAAGGTCTGCATCGTCTTCTCCCGCTGGCTCTGGCGGATATCACCGTGGATACAGTCACAGTCTGCTCCCGCCCGACGGAAATCGTCGGAAAGCCGCTGGCACATATGCTTGGTGTTGCAGAAAATGATCACACGCTCATAGCCTTGAGAGCGGATGAGCCGGAGCGTTGTCTCCGCCTTTTGGAGCGGTGATACGGTGATGCTGTACTGGGCAATGTCGGGACGGTCCTCCTTTTTGGGCTCTACGGTGATCTCCACCTCGTTCCGCTGATACATCCAGGAGACCGTCATAACCTCCTGCGAGATAGTTGCAGAAAACAGTCCTAAATTCTTGCGATTTTTTACTTTCTCGATGATCTTGGTCACATCCTTGAAAAAGCCCATATCCAGCATCCGGTCTGCCTCATCCAGCACAACGGTCTGGATCTTATCCAGTCGGATATTTTTCCGGTTATAGTGGTCCATTAAACGGCCGGGTGTTGCCACCACGATCTGGGGCTTTTTCTCTAACTGCTTTGCCTGCCCCACGATGCCGGCACCGCCGTAGAGCACCGCCACACGAATGCCCTTACAGTAGGTAAGCAAGCCTCGCAGCTCGTCACCGATCTGAATGGCCAGCTCCCGGGTAGGCGCCAGAATAAGCCCCTGCACATCCTCATTTTCCGAGTCGATATGCTCGATCATCGGGATACCGAAGGCAAAGGTCTTGCCGGTACCGGTGGGCGCCTTGGCGATCACATCCTTCCACTCCAAAAAAGCAGGAATAGCAAGCTGCTGGATGGTAGTGGGATAACCGTAGCCCTTTTTTTCCAGCGCTTTCAGCATTGCCTCGCTAAGTCCTAAATCCCGGAACAGTATATTTTTCTCTTCCATTTCTTCTTCCTCTTGTACAGTCATTTATATTTTGTTTATTCTATCATTTTCTCCCGGATTTTGCAACAGTCGATTGCGTTTTATTCTACCTCAAAAAAATCATCGGGTTTCCGGGGGAAATGATGGACAAACGGTAGAAAATGTGATATATTTAGGCTAACATATTATGCGCTGGTGCAAGGAGGTCTCCCTATGGGCAAACTGATCGTAATCGAAGGCACGGACGGTTCCGGAAAATCCACCCAATTTTCCCGGATGAAGGACCGTCTGACTTCTGAAGGTGTTGATTTCCGCAACATCGTATTCCCCCGGTACAAGGAGGAAAGCTCTGCCCTGATCCGAATGTACTTGGGCGGTCAGTTTGGCAGCAATCCCTCCGATGTGAACGCCTATGCCGCCTCCTCCTTCTATGCAGTTGACCGCTTTGCTTCCTATAAAATGGACTGGGGTCAGTGGTACGAAGAAGGCGGTGTGGTACTGTCCGATCGGTACACCACCTCCAACGCTGTCCACCAGACCTCCAAGGAAGCGCCGGAAAACCGGGAAAAATTCCTCCATTGGCTCTACGATTTTGAGTATAATAAGTTAGGTCTTCCCCGGCCTGACCTGATCATTTACCTGGACGTGCCCACTGACTTTACGGAAAAGCTACTCCGTGGTCGGGAAGCCGACACCAATACCAAGGCAGATATCCACGAAAAGGATATGGCATATCTCGCCACTTGTCGGGAAATGGGCCGCGCTGCCGCCAATTACTACGGGTGGCACATCGTTTCCTGCGTAAAAGATGGCAAAATGCGTTCTATTGAAGATATTCACAAAGAGATCTATGCGCTGGTTAAAGCGTGTTTGGAGGGTTAAACTATGGTATATATGCTCCTTGGCACCGGCTTTGAAGAGACAGAAGCCATTGCGCCGTTGGACCTGCTGCGTCGCGCCGGCATCGAAGTAAAAACCGTAGGCTTAAACGGTAAGATCATTTACGGTGGTCACGGCATTGGCGTGGAAGCAGACCTGCTCCCGGAGGAGGTCGACCTCTCCGCCCTTGAAATGATCGTTCTGCCCGGCGGATTGGGCGGTGTTGCCTCCATTCGCGCAAGCGCCTGGGCAATGGATATCATCCGCTATGCCTACGAAAACGGTAAATTCACCGCAGCCATCTGCGCCGGCCCCACCGTCCTTGCAGATTTAGGTATCCCCAACGGAAAACACGCCACCTGCTACCCCGGCTGTGAAGGAAATATGGGCAACGCGATCATTGAGAAATTCGGCAGTGTTCAGGACGGCAAGCTCATCACCGGCACCTCTGCCGGCTCTGCCACCGTCTTCGGACTTTCCCTGATCCGTGCTCTTCTGGGGGATGCAGCAGCAAATACTGTTGCGGAGCAGATCGTGATCCGCACGCAGGAGGTAACCTATGGATAACGAAAACAAAAACGCTCTGCCCACCGGCAATCCCGAGACCGAAGCAGAAATCCCCACTATACCGCAAGACAGTGACGACTCCCTTCAGGATGCCCTGAATGCGCTGCAATCCTATTCCGACCCGGAAGCACCAGAGGATGCGCAAGTGCCCGTATCCAATACCGACGAGATCCCGGATACCGATCTGACCGATGACTCCGGTTTTCAGGCAGCGCTGGATGCCCTGAAAGCATTCTCCGCGCTCCACGAAGCACCCGAAGACGAAGCCGCTGTCAAGGAAATCAAGGAAGACAGTGCTGCTACAGAGGAATCTAAAATGCAAGTAACACAAGATACAGTACCCTTTGACACGCAGGTAACGCCTCCTTCCAAGGATCTGGGTGCCACGCAAAAATTTACCACCGTTGCAGAAAACGGAAGCGAAGAGAAGCAAAACGGCAAGAAAAGATCCCGCAGGCGTCCCCCCGTTCGGAAGAGTCGCCCGGAGCGAAAGCCCGGCTACGGTCTTTTTGGTCTGCCCCACATTGCAGCTACGGTCATCTGGCTGGCGCTTATCGTAACCATCGGCATTTCCCTTGGCCGTGTACTGTGGGTCTGCGCCGCGGACCTGCTGGCCTTTGGCAAGCCTGACGAGGCTATCACCGTCACCATCGACAAAAACGATGACATCAATGCCATCGCAAATAAGCTGCAAAAGGCAGGTCTTATCCGCTATCCCAAGCTGTTTGTATTCTTTGCGGATCTCACCGGCAAGGGTGACCGAGTTCTCCCCGACACCTATACCCTCAACTCGATGTATGACTACAACGCGCTGCTGAAAATGATGTCCTATAAGCAGACCAGCACCGATGTGGTCGATGTCGTCATTCCCGAGGGCTATAACTGCGCCCAGATCTTTAAGCTTTTGGAAGAAAAGGGTGTCTGCTCTCAGGCAAAGTTAGAGCAGTGGGCTGCCAATGGCGAACTAAAGGAATACTGGTTCTTGGAGGGTGTCCCCAGAGGTACTAAGTACTGCTTAGAGGGCTATCTGTACCCCGACACCTATAAGTTCTACAAAGATGCAGACCCCCAGTATGTGCTGCAAAAGTTCCTAAACGCCTTTGATAGCCGCTTCTCCGACAAGATGTATGCAGATTTCCTGAAAATGCAGGAGACCTATGCAAAAAAACTTCGCAACAGCGGTCTTTCCAGCAGCTATATCGAAGCCAACAAGCTGACCTTCCACAAGCTCATTACTCTTGCATCCATGGTAGAAGAGGAAACCACCAACGCTGCAGAAGGCTATGAGATCGCTTCCGTCTTCTATAACCGTCTGACAAAGCCCGGCTCTTATCCCACGCTGGACAGTGACCCCACCGTCTACTACGCAATGGGTGTCTATTACGACCGTCAGGAACTGAGCAGAGAGGATCTGAAGTTTAACAGTCCCTATAACACCTATGTGTCCCGGGGCTTGCCTCCCGGACCGATCACAAACCCCGGTCCTTACAGCATCTATGCCGCGCTGTACCCCAGTGACACATCCTATCACTTCTTCGTGTTTGACAAATCCATCAACGGTCACCGCTTCTCCAAGACCTTGCAGGAGCACAACGACTGGATCGCCCAGATCGGAGCTGCCCAATGAGAAAATTAGAGCTTCTCTCCCCTGCCGGGGATATAGAGAGACTAAAAATGGCCGTGGCCTACGGCGCAGACGCAGTGTATTTAGCCGGTACTGCCTTCGGTATGCGCTCCTTCGCCGGTAACTTCACTCCGGAGGAGCTGCCTGTGGCGGTAAAATATGCCCACGACCGGGGCGTAAGTGTCCATGTGACCGTCAATACGATGCCCCGCAACGACGAAATTTGCCAGCTGCCTGCTTATTTGGAGCAGCTGCAGGACGCAGGTGTGGATGCTCTCATTGTTGCAGATATGGGTGCATTTACCTTGGCTGGTAAGTATGCCCCTAAGTGCGCCCGACACATTTCCACCCAGCAGTCCATCGCCAATTATGAATGCGCCCAGGCGTGGTATGATTTGGGTGCAACCCGCGTGGTTTTGGCACGGGAACTGAACCTGAAAGAAATCACCGAGATTCGCCAAAAGGTCTCCCCGGAGCTGGAGATCGAGACCTTCGGTCACGGCGCTATGTGCGTCAGCTATTCCGGCAGATGCCTGCTCAGCAACTATATGACCGGTCGCGACTCCAACCGTGGTGCCTGCGCCCAGCCCTGCCGCTACCAGTATGCGCTGGTGGAGGAAAAGCGTCCCGGGGAATATTTCCCCGTTTATGAGGACGAAAAAGGAACTTATATCCTCAACTCCAAGGATATGTGCACCATCGACCACTTAAAAGAGCTGACCGATGCCGGCATCGACTGCATTAAGATCGAGGGGCGGGCAAAATCCGCTTACTATGCCGCCATCATCACCGGCGCATACCGGCACTGTATTGACGATTTAGCCGCTGGGCGGGAGATGGACCCGGTGTGGCGGGATGAAGTAGACCATGTCTCCCACCGGATCTACTCCACCGGCTTCTATTTCGGTCAGCCGGGGCAGTACACGGAAAACTCCCGCTATATCCGTCAGTGGCAGGTCTGCGCTATTGTTGAAAGCTGTGACGAAAACGGACTTGCCCTGTGCAGTCTGCGAAATAAATTCGCTATGGGGGATGAATTAGAGGTGGTCGGTCCCGATCTTCGCCCCTTCTCCCTCACCGTACCTGAAATGCAAGACGCCGAGGGCAACATCCTTACTGAGCCCCGGACACCCCAAATGCCCTTTTACATCCAACTCCCCAAACCCGTCCCCCCGTTAACCATCCTCCGCCACAGCGTAGAACTCTCCGCTAAATAAAAACATTGACCCGGTAGACGAAAAGTCTACCGGGTCTTATTGTAGGGGACGGGTTTCCCGTCCCGCTATGCAAACAATATCCAAATCAGCTTGGAGACAATATGGCAGCCACCGTGAGCCAGCATTGCGTACTGTAGTCCGTACTTGCGATACAGCCAGCCAAACAGCAGACCAAAGCCACCGTTTAGAAGAAAGCACCGGGCTACGATCATCGGTGTGAGGCCCATGAAAGCAGCCGTTGCCGGTAAATGTCCTGCTGTAAATAGCACCGCTGCGATGACATTGGCAGCAACCAGTACCGCCACCGAGGTCTGCGCCTTGCCATTTTCAAAGAGCTTGTGAAGAACAAAGGCGATCAGCGACATCATAAACAGCCGCAGTATAACTTCTTCGATTACTGCTCCATAGGTAACAGTCGCCAGCAGATAGGGGATCGTGGGCTTTGCCGCATAAGACTCCCGGATCGCCGGTTCATAGTTTCCGAAAAACCACAAATCCGGAAGGATCAAACACAGACCGCCAATGACCGCCCACACTACGGTAAGAAACACGGGCTTTTTCTCAAAGATAAGGGAATCCCGCCACAGGCCGACCTTCTTGGCAAGTACGATGCCGATTGCACCTAAAATAAGACCGTAACCGGCAGACTGCACTGCGCTGATTGCCGCCAGCGAAAGCTCCGTAAGACCTTGAGAAAGGATCTCCTGCCGCATTTCCTCAGGATAACTATCTAAGGCATAAAAGCCGGTAGAAAAACCACCTATAAGTCCCACAACCGTAAAAAACAACAGGACTTTCCAATAATTTTTGACAAATGCTTTCATTTTCTAACCCTTTCAGGACGGGATCTTTGCGATCAGCTGCTCATAAATTTCCTTGCTTTCCGCCGCCGTCTTGAGAGAGATCACCAGCACTTCCTCGCCCTTTCGGAGCACGACACAGCCCTTGCCGTTTGTGTAGGCATAGAGGGTATATCTGCCAAATTCCTTGTTCTGGAACACACCGGTGCTGAGCTTAGGCGAGCCAAAGCCCATTTCCCGCTGTCCAATATCAACCTTTTCCCGATATTCTACACTGTCCACTTCATCATATCGAATGGTCAGGGTCTCAGAGAAGCTGGCGCTTACCGTAAAGCTCTCCGTACCAAAATTTACATCAACATTGCCTACTACCATCACGACCACTACAAAGATAAGGATCAGAGGTACGCAAATTACAGAGATCCAAAACGCTACTTTGTCAGATTTCTTATCAAAGACCGGCTCGTATTCGATCCCCTCGGCCTGATGCTTTTTGTACAGGCGGTAAGAGTAGACAGTAGGCGCAATGACGCTTACTGCGATCACTGCGATCATCACACCAATGGTAAATTCAATATCCAAGAAGGCAGAGAGGATCAGCATAACACCGCCCGCCACCCAAATGCGGCCGCCCAAGCGGTGGGTTTTCTGCCAGTTTTCATCGTTGCCTACGGTCCAGCGGAGCTTAATGCCCATGGTGCGGTTTCTTGTGGTTTTGGGCAGATAATTACCCATAAAAAGGAACATAGCGCCGATTAGTGCAGGCATAACCGTAAATATGTTAAATTCCTTCCCAAGCGCAACGCCGTACATTGCAGAATTGACGGCAACGGAAAGAACCGGCAGCATCCAAAAGATAATGGCTACGATCTTCTTATTATGCTGGGTGTTTTTCTTATCCAGCGTCATACCCAGCATACACAGCCAGTGAACTGCCAGAAAGATCAGCGGCATACCAAATACCATAAAGCCCTTAGGTGCTATACCGTCAGCAACACCGTCTCCACCCCAGTGGCTGATCATCGACTCCGGCAGCTGATTCCACAAAATAAGACCGAACAACATCGGTAGCAAAATAATGATAGACGAAAGTATCGCCAGTTTTTTATTATTTTTGATCATTTTATTCCTCTCCTTTCAAATCACGGACCCAGAGCAAAATTTCTTCCAACACGGAAGCATTCAGCTCATAGTAAATAAATTTTCCCACCCGGGTATCCCGGACTAAGTCTGCATCCTTCAGTACCGACAAATGCCGGGAGATGGACGCGTCCGTCACATCAAAATGTTCCGAAATTTCGCCTGCCGACAATCTTCCCACCTTTAGAAGATTGAGTATCTCCCGGCGTATGGGGTCAGACAGCGCCTTTAGTGTATGTTGTAAGCCCACGGTGATTACCTCCTTTTATGTTTAACATTTAACCTAATTGTTAATTGTATTATAAAGGAAAGACCCTCCGTTGTCAAGAGGGTCTTTCAAAATTTTTTTAGTTTTTAAGACTTTGGAGTGGTGCAGGGATCCGACCGCCACGGGCAATGAAATCTGCTGCAGACTCCGGGTGTACCGGCATTACCGGGGCTGTACCCAAAAGTCCGCCCATTTCCACACGGTCGCCAACGGTCTTGCCCGGCGCGGGGATAATACGAACAGCGGTGGTCTTGCTGTTTACCATGCCGATTGCCGCCTCATCCGCAATGATTGCAGAGATGGTAGCCGCATCTGTATCCCCGGGCACGGCGATCATATCCAGACCCACAGAGCAAACGCAGGTCATTGCTTCCAGCTTAGAAAGTGTCAGCACGCCCGCTTCCGCTGCTGCGATCATACCCTCATCCTCGGATACAGGAATAAATGCGCCGCTCAAACCGCCCACATGGTTGGACGCCATCACGCCGCCCTTTTTGACTGCATCGTTAAGAAGCGCCAGTGCAGCAGTGGTACCGTGGGTACCGCAAACCTCCAGACCCATTTCCTCTAATATCCGGGCAACGCTATCCCCTATCGCAGGGGTAGGCGCAAGGCTCAAATCCACAATACCGAAGGGCACACCCAACCGCTGAGATGCCTCCACGCCGACGATCTGTCCCATCCGAGTGATCCGGAAGGCAGTCTTCTTAATGGTCTCTGCCACCTCATCAAAGGGACGACCCTTGACGCTTTGCAGCGCGTGATACACGACACCGGGGCCGGAAACGCCGACGTTTAGCACCGTCTCCGGCTCGCCCACACCGTGGAACGCGCCTGCCATAAAGGGGTTATCCTCCACCGCGTTAGCAAAGACGACCAGCTTGGCGCAGCCGAGACCGTCGTTTTCCTTCGTCCGCTCTGCCGTTTCTTTAATGACCCGACCCATTTGGGCAACAGCATCCATATTGATGCCCGCCTTAGTAGAGCCAACATTTACGCTTGCGCAAACCCGCTTTGTCACCGCCAGTGCCTCAGGAATGGAGTCCATAAGGATCAGGTCACCCTTGGTCGCGCCCTTTTGCACCAGTGCAGAAAAGCCGCCGATAAAATTGACGCCGCAGGTGTCCGCAGCCCGGTCCATAGCAAGGGCCAGCGGCACATAGGAATCCGCGTTGCAGGAATTGCCGATAATCGCCATCGGGGTGACTGCGATCCGCTTATTGACGATAGGAATACCGAACTCCCATTCAATATCCTCGCCCACCTTTACGAGGTTTTCCGCCCGACGGACGATTTTTTCGTAAACTTTATCGGCACAGACCTGAACATCCTCGTGGGCGCAATCCAAAAGGGAAATGCCCATGGTGATGGTGCGGATATCCAGATGCCGTTTATCGATCATATCCTGAGTGGTTAAAATATCCTTCAGTGTCAGCATATTTTTTACCTCACACCCGGTGCATCGCCTTAAAGATATCCGCCCGCTGGAGACGGATGGAAAGGCCCATTTCCTTGCCCTTCTCCTCGGTTACCTTGGCAAGCTCTGCAAGGGATACGGTACTCTTTTCCGTATCCACCACCATCATCATAGTAAAATAGCCCTGCATGACCGTCTGGCTGATGTCCAGTACATTGACACCGTATGTCGCCAAATGGGTACAGACCTCTGCGATAATACCGACTCGATCCTCACCGACTACTGTTACAACTGCTTTCATAATTTTCTACCTCACAGATCGTAGTCCGCACAAACGCGGCTATCAAGCAAATGGAAAAAATGCTCCTTTGCTGCTAAGTGCAAAGGATGATCCTTATAATTTACAAGGGCTTCCCTGCTTTCAAACTCGGAATAGAGGGCATAGTCCATACCGTTAAAGGCACTGCGGGTCTCCATATAGGTAAGACCGGGGATCTTGCCAACCAGCGGCTCCAAAACGGAAGCGATCAGCTTCACGGCATCATCCTTATTGACACCTTCTTTGAATGTATAAAGCACAATATGTTTGACCATAGCTTCTCTCCTTATGAAACAAAGCGGGGCGTTGCTTTTCGCAACGCCCCTGCTAATTATTCGGCTTCTTCAGCAGTCTCTACTTCCTCAGCAGCTTCCTCAGCAGCTTCTTCTGCAGGCTCTTCAGCTACCAGCAGAGCGCGGATAGACAGGGAGATGCGCTTATTCTCAGCGTCCACATCCGTGATCTTGACCTGAACCTCCTGACCCTCAGACAGAACATCCTCAGGCTTGCCGATGCGCTTGTCAGCGATCTGGGAAATGTGGATCAGACCGTCAACACCGGGGATGATCTCTGCAAATGCACCGAAGGTCATCAGCTTAACGATCTTAGCGGTCACAACGTCACCAACATTGTAGTTCATCATGAACTGATTCCAGGGATTCATCTCAGCGGTCTTGTAGCCCAAGGAGATCTTACGCTTCTCAGCGTCGAAGGAGATGACATAAACATCGATCTCGTCGCCAACGCTCACGACCTCAGCGGGGTTCTTAATACGGTTCCAGCTCAGCTCGGATACGTGGACCATGCCGTCCACGCCGCCGATGTCTACGAATGCGCCGTAGGATGTCAGGGACTTGACGGTGCCGTGGTACTTTGCGCCGACCTCGATCTCGCTCCAGATCTTTTCCTGATTTGCCTTGCGGGTCTCAGCGGTAACAGCGCGGATGGAGCCGATCACACGACGGCGAGCGCGGTTGACCTCGGTGATCTTCAGCTGTGTGGTCTTGCCAACGAGAGCCGCCATATCGCCGCCCTTGGCAATACCGGACTGGGAAGCGGGAACAAATACGCGGATGCCCTTAACGGTAACAACCAGACCGCCCTTGTTCTCCTCGGTAACGGTGCCTTCTACGACGGTCTTCTCTTCGCAGGCAACAGCCATATCGTCCCAAATCTTGATGCCATCCAGCTTCTTCTTGCTCAGCTGGCAGGTGCCCTCCTGATCGTTGACGCGGACAACGAATACCTCGATCTCGTCGCCAACCTTGAGGATATCCTCAGGCTTCACGGCAGGGTCTGCACTGACTTCATCATACGGAATGTAGCCGGCATGTTTGGTGCCCAGATCGATCTGAACTTCCGTTGCGCCAATACCGGTAACGATGCCAACAACCTTATCTCCTGTATTTAAAGTCTTGATGGACTGCTCCAGAAGCTCTGCAAAGCTCTCCTCCTGCGCAGTCTCAACATTCATAATTTCGCTCATAGTCTTATTGACCTCCTTTATAATCCACGCCGGAGTCGATGCCCCAGCCGTGATTCCGATAGTAGATGCGCCGCAGAAAAATTCAGGCTCCAGCTCGGTGGCGTTGTCCACCAATACTACCCTTTCGCAACGCTCACGACAGATTGTAACCAAGCGGGCGGTATTGGAGCTTTTGGTATCTCCCACAACCACCATTGCCTGACAAAAGGCGCTCAGCTTCGCCGCTTCATTCTGGCGAGATTCAGTCGCTTTACATATTGTATCATAAATTTTCAAATTAGCAAACAGTTTTTTTGCATTTTCACAGCAAATTTTCCACAAACTTTCTGTGGAAGTTGTCTGTGAAACAAGGCATATTGGCAGATTTTGCCCATTGGGCAGATTTTTCGCCCAATTCTCCAGCTCCTCCGGTGTTTCAAAAATCTCACAGCGCCGACACCAGCCGGCAATGCCCTGGACCTCGGGATGGGAGCGGGTTCCGATGATCACCGGCAACCGTCCTTCCGCCTCCGCGCCCTGCACAATGGTATGGATCCGCTTCACAAAGGGGCAGGTGGCATCAATGATCTCCGCCCCGGTCTGCTCCAGTCGCGTGTAGACCTCACGGGAAATACCGTGGGAGCGGATAATCACCGTATCCCCCTTCCCGGCTTCTTCAGGCGCTTCGATCACACTGACGCCCATTTCCGCAAAGCGGTCAACTGCGTGGCGGTTGTGGATGATCGGACCAAGGGTCGAAACCTTTTTCCCATCGGCAGCCGCCTTTTCCACCAGCTCTACCGCCCGGGAAACACCGAAGCAAAAGCCGGCGCTTTTTGCCAAATGGATGCTCATAGACCGATCTTCTCCCCGACAATTCGCTTGATCTCCGCGATCACACCGTCAATGTCCAGTGCAGAGGTATCCACCAAAACCGCATCCTTTGCCTGCTTCAGCGGCGCAATGGGGCGCGTGGAATCCTGATGGTCCCGAAGCTGGATCTCTTTGAGGATCTGGGAGTAGTTTGCCTTCTGACCCTTTGCAATCAGCTCATCGGTACGACGCTGGGCGCGAACCTCGGCAGAGGCCGTCAAAAAGATTTTTACCGTTGCCTTAGGCAGCACGACCGTGCCAATATCCCGTCCGTCCATAATGACATTATTATGCCGCGCCACATCCCGCTGCATATCCAGCAGCATATCCCGAACCACCTTGTGGGCGGAAACGAGGGATGCCTTCTGGGAAATATCCTGGGTGCGGATCTCATCGGTCACATCCATACCGTTCATAATCATATGTTGCTTACCATCCTCATCGTATTCGATGGCGACTGTCAGCTCGTCGATGTAACGCTCCACACCGTCTGTATCCTTGGGACTGATTCCCAAAAGATCCAGGAAATAAGCCACCGTGCGATAAATCGCGCCGGTATCCACGTAGTAATAGCCAAGTTCCCCCGCAAGTGCCTTTGCGATGGTGCTCTTGCCCGCCCCGGCAGGACCGTCAATAGCAATAGATACGGTTTTCGACATTATGCTCCCTCTTTCTTTTTCCGCAGATAGTTTCGAATTCTAACGGATAACCGCATATTCTCAAATTCCACCTGCAAGTCTTTTACAATTCTTCCATAACGAGGTGTATCGGGATATTGCGCTGCTAATCCCTCAAATACCTCCAAAGCCTTTACTATCAGTTTTCTGCTTTTTTTCACACTGCCTAAATCATAGTAGGAATATCCCAGCCGTTCGACATCTATCTGCAGACCGCTTTCTGCCAGCTTTTTCGCCAACGCTAACTGTTTTTTATACCAAATTGCCGCATCATTGGGGATATCACACTCCCGGTTGATTCCGCCGATCTTTCCGTAAGTGACACAAAGCTCGCGTTTTGTATCAAAACTATCGGATGCCAATACCGCAGCTTCATATTTAAGTGCCTCGATGTAGCTTTGTTCTCCATACAAATAATTGTAATGTTTTTGATAATCGCCATACACCACAGCAATACGGAACATATAACATTCCATATTCTGCGCACGTGCCTGCTCCATTTGTTTTGTCAGCTCATAGGCTTTAACGATCCATGTATAGGCTTCTTCCACAGCATCTGCAATAATACAGTCACGCGCTAAATTATAAAAATCTATAAAGCAATCTTCCATTTCATCTACTGTTTGCAGATTATCGGCATCTTCATGCAGAGCTATGTTCTTGAGGGACCATTCCATTGCTTCTCTATACTTTGTCTTTGTCTGCGCCTCTGTTAACTCAAATAAATCACAATTTACCTCATATTTGCAGAGAAGAGCCATCCTTGTGTAACAAGAACTCAGATATCCCTTATAGTCATCGCGGAGCAGCACCAAAGCTTCAATCCTCTCCAGCGCCTTTTCATACCATTTCCGTGCCTCCGGAGCATTTCCCTCTTCAATACAAACATCTCCCATAGAGTGGTATAGATGGTAAATATATCCTTGCCCAAGGGCAGGTCCCTCTATCCCTTCCTCCTCCATAAGCGCGATGCATTTCTCGTTCCAACGGCGCGCTTCTGATATATCATTCTGTCGCTTAGCAATTGTTGCGAGCTTCAAATAACATCTGAAAGCATCGCCAAAAGACAGCGCACCGTCTTCATCCTTTAGCAGTAAATCCAGCTGCTTCTGCGCCATTTCCTTCGCCTTATCCAGATTTTTGTCCGATACATCAGCCATATAAAGTGCTGCAAGCTTTTCATAGACCAAACGCAAATCATAACTTGAATACGGCCAGATTGCCATTCCTTTTTCAGCCACAGGAAGCGCTGTCAGAAGAACCTCTTCCGTGCCGGAAAGATCCCTCATTTTCTTTTTAGCTTCCGCAAGCGAAATAAGGCAGGACATATACCTGGTGAGATAATTGGGATTATTTTCCGCGCCGAACCTTTCATAATCCGCCCGCGCCAGCTCTACCAACCGTCCCCTCCAGCGAATGGATTCCCGGAAGTCAACAGGCACACCGTCACCGGTCTCATACATCGATATCAGCTTTTCTATGGCTTCCGTCAAATTTGCCTCGGCAGCATCTGTAATCAGTTCCACCGCCCGTCGACGGTCAATCTCCACATCGATGCCCGCAAGATAGGCAAGGCCGATTAAAAAGTTATGCTTGGGATCCTTATCGTTTTCCCGCAACGCAATGTCACGCATGGCCTCAAGAACGATACTTGTCATTGTGGCTTCGTCCGCAGGATTCACATTATTGGGAATGTCTGCGTAATATTGCCGCAGCTGCTCCCAGGATGTCAGTACCATTTCTGCTGGAAGAATGGGCATTTGCTTTTTATGCGCCCAGTCATATTCATAGTCCATAACATAGTTGGGCTTTTCCAGCAAATTGGGCGTAACAACAAGGGCGAACAGTTTGCTTTTCTCCAGCGCTTTACGTATCGTATCGGAAAATTTCTCTCCCGGTGTTAAAAACTCGTCATACCAGATAGCAATATCCCGACACAGCGGATCTCGATGAATCAGTTGCATCAGCTTTTGCGCATATGCTCTATCCTTTTTACGATAGCTGAGAAATACATAGGCGTCAAAGGATGCCCGAATTTTATCTGCCAGCTTATCGCCGACCAGCTTTTCCTTTAAATAGTGCGTTAGCTTGTCCTCAAAAGGAAGCGCTGTGGGGTCCGTACTATGGACCTCTAAAAACTGTATTTCGCCAAATTTTTTCTGATATAGGGACTCCAAACCGGGCTTCTGCACCAGCGGCAGCACCGGATATTTTCCCTGCACAAAAGGCACTTCCACATCCATCGCACGATTCGGTGTGCTCAGCAGCCGCTTGGTAACCGGGATAACGAGCAAATTCATATTTTCCAGGTTGTCATAGTACGCTTGATCCAAGGTTACTTCTTCATCCGGCGCATAATAAAATATGGCACTGTGACCGCTATGCTTCTTAAGCAGTTCTACAGTCTCCTCAAAATAAAGTTCATAATCCTGAGGATGGCACGCAAAATATATCTTGGAACGCCCACGAAGCTCCTCCGGATTTTCCGGGATATGACGCAGCTGTGCCATTTTTTGTCAACCTTCCTTTATTCCTTACGTAGCTTGCCGAGAACCTCCGCTTCGGCGCGGAGCACCTCTTCCGGTGTCATTTGCAGCTTCCTGCCGGTCTCCTCGGGTGAAAGGGGCGCACCGCCCTCTAAGCCAAAACGCAGTGTAATGAGCATTTTTTCCTTCTGGGTCAAACCCGACAGCATTTCGTCGATCCGCTGACGGCTTTGGAAATAGGCAGTATCCTCCACCGCCAGCTGACTGTCCGGGTCTTCTTCCTTTTCCTCCCGTTCTTCCTCGATCCGGGATTTGCCGCGGGCAGAGCGCAGCATAAATCCAAAGGCCTCCGCCTCCTGCTCCGTTACATGAAGCACATCAGCAATTTCAGCCGTGGTAGGATTTCTTCCCAACTCAGAAAGCAATCTTTGGTCAGCATCCGCAAAATCCGCCATGCCCTGACGCATCTTGCCGCCGATGCCGCCCTCCCGGGCGCAGCGGCAAAGCTCTTTCGCCATATAAAAATCGATCCAATTGTTGCAGTGGGCTTCAAAATCGCCACCCTCATAGGAGAGGATCCCTTGCCATAAGCCCAAGCTTCCCTCCTGAATCAGATCTAACATCAAAACACCTTTTCCTGCCAAAGCAGAGGCCTTTTCCACTACAAAAGAAAGCATCCCATCGGTGAGCCGGGACATAACGCGCTCGTCACCTCCGAGATAGTCCTGCGCCAGAACCTGCAGATCTCCCGCCACAGGAAGGGCAGCCAGCTCCTCCAGATAAACCCGCAGAGGATCTGTCTCAGAAAGCTCGGTCATTAACGCATTCTTATCTGCCAGCTCCTTTTCCCGACGGAGCCGCAGGGCGGTTTCCGCCGACACCGGGATCCGGTCAAGCCCACTGATATCGATGCCGATGCCCTTTTCCTCCAAGCTTTGCAGCGCATCCTCCAGAGAATCCTCCTCTGTCAGTGCCAACAGCTGCAGGGCATCCATTTTTTCACCGGGAGCATACTTTTCCAGTTCTGTCTCCCATTTGGAAAAAGAAATATCTAAATTCATACGAGAAAATCCTCCAAACCCAGACCGGCGCTGAGCTTCTTCAAATTATGGATCGCCTGCTGCTCGATCTGCCGGGCTCGTTCCTTGGAAACCCCCAGCTTATTGCCGATCTCCTCCTGGGGATAGCATACGCCGTCCTCCATACCGAAGCGCAAACGGAGAACAAGGCTCTGGCGGGCATCTAATTTCCCTAACAGCGCCTCCAAGGTTTCCTTCAGCTCCTGCCGCACAAGGCTTTCAAATGGCTGGGGCGTCTGGTTATCCTCCAAAAGAACGCCAAGCGTACCGTCCTCTTCCCTACCAACAGGGGCATCCAATGAGCAGATTTCCGGCACATAGCCAAGTAATGCCTTAACACGCTCCGCAGTCAATCCGCAGCTCTCTGCCAATTCCTCCGCCGTCGGCTCCCTGTGCAGCCTCTGAAAAAGCTTTGTCCGCTCATTCAGTACACCGCGGATATGCTCCGCCATATGCTCCGGTATGCGGATCAGTCCGATATGACTGGCAATATATCGCAAAATCCGCTGCCGGATCCATTTGGTCGCATAGGTAGAAAACCGGTACTCCAGCGTATAATCAAAATTTTTGGCAGCGATCAAAAGACCGATGCTCCCCTCCTGACAAAGATCCAGCAGAGGGATCCCACGGTCTGCATATTCTCTTGCCACAGAGACCACCAGCCGTAAGTTGGCGTTGACCATTTTACGGACAGCATCCTGATCCCCCGCCTTGCAGGCCATTGCCAGCGCCCGCTCCTCCTGGGCTGTCAGCCGGGGATAGCTGCGGATCTCTTTAAGGTAGTGCCCCACATCGTCGCTCTGGGATACTGCAATATCCATAAGACCTTCGGTCATCCTTTTGTTCCTTTACTTTCTTTCATCCTGTCCCGCAGCGCCAGCAGATCTTCATCACTCTCCACCGAGGACACCTGCTTTTCCTGCAAAATGATCCGGATACAATCCCGGAAGGCTTCCTCGCTGCCCGGCTCTCCGTGGCGCTGCATAATGCCTGCGATGTGGGACATCTCCTCAGCGGTTAGGTCTGCGATCACGCCTAGAGATACCTCCAAGCCCTGCAGATACCGCGCCTTCAGTTGTTCAAACACATTGCCAAGCAGCGGCACAGAAAAGTCCTGGCCGCTTACTTTTTCCGTCAAAGCCAGCAGCGACGGCTGCCGCAGCGCCCTGCCGATCACGGCTTCCTCTGCCATTGCAGAACGCATATTTTGATAGCGAACAGACCGGATTTTCGGCTGCAATGCCTGTGCCGGCGCCAGATCGATCTTTTCCTGCTGCTTTTTTTCCCGGTTAATACGGCGCTTAAAGGCTTTATTTACCTCTAATTTCATTGCCTCCGGGGTAATGTCCGCCTTCTCCGCCACCCGTGTGCCGTAGATTTCTCGCTTGACAGAGCTGTCCAGCGTGCAGATCAGCTCGGCAGCCTCCTGCACATAACGGACCTTTTGGTCATCGTCCTTTAGATCATACTTGGACGCGATCGCCGTAAGCTGATAATCCACTCGGTTGGAAGACTCCTCCAATAGCAGCTTAAAAGCATCGGGTCCGAACTTGTGCAAAAACTCATCGGGATCTTTTGCATCCCGCATTTTCAGCACCTTTACCCGGATTCCCACCTTTTCCAGCATAGGAATGGCCCGCTTTGCCGCCCGCTGACCAGCTTCGTCACCGTCATAGGTCAGCACCACCTCTTCGGTGTACCGGCTCAAAAGCGCGGCGTGCTCCTCAGTCAGGGAAGTACCCAGCGATGCCACGGCGCAGTCAAAGCCGTACTGGTGGAGGGTGATCACGTCAATATTTCCCTCTACCAAAATGAGATAGCCTTGCTTGCTTTTCTTTGCCGAATTCAGGCCAAACAGATTCTTTCGCTTATTAAAAATAATGGTCTCTGAAGTATTTAAGTACTTAGGTGTCCCATCGTCCAGTACACGGCCGCCAAAGCCGATCACATTGCCCCGGACATCGATAATGGGGAACATCACCCGGTTGCGGAAGCGGTCGTAAATCCTGCCGTTCTTCTCGCCTACCAAGTCTGCATCCTTGAGCTCCTGATCGCTATAGCCCTTTTTTCGCATTGCGTCCACAAGGGCATTCCAGGAATCGGGAGCATAACCTACACCGAACTGAATAAGGATCCCCTTGCTCAATCCCCGCTTCTGTACATATTGGAGACCCTTTTCTCCCACAGGGGCATAAAGCTGACTGTGAAAAAATCGGGCAGCTTCCTTATTAAGTGCCCACAGTCGCTCCTGCTGGCGGTAGCGGCTTTGGTACTGCTCGTCCTCCGGCACCTCCATACCTGCCCGTTTCGCCAAAGAACGCACGGCATCGGGATAGGTCAGGCCTTCGATCTCCATCATAAAGTTGATGGCGCCACCGCCCTTATGGCAGCCAAAGCAGTAGTAGATGCCTTTGTCCGGCGCTACCGAGAAGGAAGCCGTTTTTTCACCGTGAAAGGGGCAAAGGCCGAACATATTCGCGCCGGAGCGCCGGAGCGTCACATACTGACTCACCACATCCTCAATAGGATTGCGAGCAATCAGCTCATCGATAAATGCTGCAGGAAATGCCATAAAAAACCGCCTCCTTTCTAAATTTCATACACAATAGGGTATTATATCACATAATCCCCACATTTGCCACCCTATTGGGTCAAAAAGTTCTGTTTATTTCTTCCAACTCTTTTACACCGGGAACGCCCGGTATTCCTGCCCCAATTCCATCGTCTCCACCGTACCGGCAGTCATATCGGTAAGCCGTTTGATAAAGGGCTCAGCCTCCGCCTCGGCAAACAGCGCTTCTATTTCCACATCTGCACCAAACTGGGTATCCCGGATAATGCCGCCAAAGGCTTCGATTTCCAGCTTTACCCGTTCGTAGTAAGTATAAGGACAAGGAATATACAGCGCAGTCCAAACCCGCTTCATCGCCTTCCCCGCTGCATCTACGGCAATCTTCGCGCCTTTCGTGTAGGCGCGGACCAAGCCGCCTGCGCCCAAAAGTGTACCGCCAAAGTACCGGGTCACCACGCAGACCACATTATAAAGACCTTCCTTTTGCAGCACCTGCACCATAGGCATACCGGCAGTACCGCCCGGCTCTCCGTCATCGGAAAACCGCACTGCCCCGTCCCGGATCACATAGGCCCAGCAGTTGTGAGTAGCATCGTAATGCTGCTTTTTCATCTCCTGAATTCTCAGCAGAGCTTCTTCCTCGGTCTCTACCAGCCACACTCTGCCGATAAACCGGGATTTTTTCTCTGTAAATTCCGCCTCACCAAAGCCGCAAGGCACCAAATACTCGTCCATATCAGTGCTCCTTTACAACATAAGCACTCAGTTTCCCATAAAGCACAGGATCCACCACCGTTTCGATCTCGATGCCATCTTGGGTATACTCCACCTTTTTCACTTGGGCGGTGGAATGAAGTGTATCCAGCATTGCGCCCTTAGAATAAGGCAGCAATACCGTAATATGATGCAAGCTATGCCCCAAAGCCTCCTCAATGGCTTTGCATAGCGTATCCATACCGATACCCAATTTGGCAGAGATCTTCACCACATCCCGCCCCACAGGGATTTCCTCCGCAGGCACAAGATCCGCTTTATTATAGCAGGAGATAACCGGTGTGCCCGGCTTTGCTAATTTCGCGATCAGCTTTTCCACAACTTCAATGTGCTCCTGTTTCTCCGGGTCAGATGCGTCAATGATGTGCAGCAGTAGATCCGCATATTCCAGTTCCTCCAAGGTTGCCCGGAAGGCATCCACCAAATGGTGGGGCAGCTTTGCGATAAAGCCAACGGTATCGGAAAGAATGACATCCAAATTATCCGACACAGAAAGCTGCCGTGATGTCGTATCCAGCGTATCAAAGAGCCTGTTATTGGCAGGAATGCCCGCGTCAGTCAGCTGATTTAAGAGGGTGGATTTTCCAGCATTGGTATAGCCAACGATGGCAACCACCGGCACGGAATTTTTCTGCCGCCGCTGCCTCTGAACGCTTCGCACTTGCCGCACCTGCGCCAGCTCCGTCTGCAAACGGGAAATGCGCTCCCGGATATGACGACGGTCGGATTCCAGCTTTGTCTCACCGGGGCCGCGGGTGCCGATACCGCCACCCTGCCGGGAAAGGCTCTTACCCATACCGGACAGCCGGGGCAGCAGATATTTATACTGGGCAAGCTCCACCTGCAGCTTACCCTCCTTGGTCTTTGCCCGCTGGGCAAAAATATCCAGGATCAGCGCGCTGCGGTCCAGTACGGTAACACCCAAAATTTCCTCCAACGCCCGGATATTGCCGGGAGAAAGCTCATTGTCAAAAACCGCCATAGTCGCTTCTGTGGCTTCAATAAGCATTCTTACTTCCTGCGCCTTACCCTCACCGATAAAGCTATGGGCGTCGGGAGTATGCCGGTTTTGGAGGATCTTACCGGTGCAAAAGCCGCCGGCGGTCTCCAGCAATGCTTCCAGTTCCTCCAAAGTCTCGTCGGTGGCGTTCTGCTCCTTGGTAAAGCAGTCCGCGCAAAGGCCTACCAGTACCGCACGCTCCTGCACGGCGCCATCAAATTTTTCCTGCATAGGGCAAAACCCCTCCAATTTACATAATGAATTTATTATATCACATTTCCGGCATATTTCTCAAGGCTTTAGACAAAAAATTCGCACCGCATTAGACAAAAAATTCGCACCGCAAAAGCGGTGCGAATTTCCATCTTACTTAAGACCAAATCTCTTGTTGAAACGATCGACACGTCCACCGGTGTCAACCAGCTTCTGCTTGCCGGTATAGAAAGGGTGGCACTTGGAGCAGATCTCAACACGGATCTCCTTCTTAGTGGAACCGCAGGTAAAGGTGTTACCGCAGTTGCAGCGAATGGTTGTCTGTTCGTAGTTGGGATGGATGCCTTCCTTCATTTCGTTCACCTCTTTCTCGTAAGCTAAAAGGGCATAATAACCCGAGCAATCTTCAATCGCCCGCATATCATAACACAAGGTTTAGAGAAATGCAAGCATTTTTTTCGATTTTTTCGGAAAATTTCATTAAAAGGCCCAATTGCCGTTTCGGAAGATGGGAACGACCTTGCCATCGGCACAAGTAGCGTCGATATTCATACTGTCACAGCCAATCATAAAGTCCACATGGATCATAGACTCGTTGACACCCAGAGCCTTGCATTCCTCGTTGGTCTTGTCGTGATAGCCGCGGATGGTATCGTTAAAGCCACGGCCAACCGCCAAATGGCAAACCGCATTCTCATCAAACAGCGTATTATAGAACAGTAGGTCGGTGACATTGATGGGGCTGGTCTGGGGCACCAGCGCGCACTCGCCCAGATAGCCTGCGCCCTCGTCCATATTTACCATCTGCTGCAGCAGTTCCTGACCCTTCTCGGCGCCAACTTCGACGGCCTTGCCGTCCTCGAAACGCATCCAGAAGTTTTCGATCAGCTGACCCTGATAGGAAAGAGGCTTGGTGGCGTATACGATACCTTCCGCCTCACCTCGCTTGGGAGAGATGAAGCACTCCTCGCTGGGGATATTGGGGTTAAAGGAGATGCCGGTCTTTGCGGTCTCACAGCCGCCGCAGAAAACCGCCTCGGGGATCATGCCGACCGTCAAATTGGTGCCGTTGTCGGCGGTGTAGTGCAGCTTCTCGATACCAAGGCTATTGAGATATGCGCAGCGGTCGTGGAGATCCTTATTGTGATCCTCCCAAGCCTTAATAGGATCCTCATTTACACGGGAGGTAGCAAGGATTGCCTCCCACAGCTTTTCAACGGCTACGGAGGTACGCTCACCGGGGAATACCTTCTTTGCCCAAGCCTTGCCGGGAACAGCAGCAATGCACCACTGTTGCTTGCCGTCTAACTGATCGTTGTAGGGCTTTACGATGGGGTAAGAGATCTGACGGGCCTTTGCCATCTTCTGCACATTGACACCCTTCAGTCCGTCAGGGTCGGCAGAGGTCAGGTGGATACGGGCAGGGTTTACATCGCAGTAGTGCTGCAATCTCGCCTTCTGCCACTCCTTCACTTCGCCCAGCGCCTTCAGGCTCATATGGCGGTAATGCAGCTTTGCAAGGGGCTGATAGCTCCACTCCACGATGACTTCCCGGGCCTTGCACTTGTAGCACTCATCTACCAGAATTTCCACAAACTCAGGCTGATCGAGACCGGCGTGAATAATAACGGTCTGACCCTTTTGGACATTGACACCCATCCGGGCAATCAGCTTGGCATATTGCCGCAAAACAGTCTTTTTCACAGGAAAAACCTCCATATTTATATAATAAAGCCATTGTAGCAGAATTCTTTTCTTCCGTCAACAGGTTGCTTTTTTCTCCTGCGGGGTCTATAATAACCAAAAAGGAGGCGGTGCAATGCTTACAAAAGAGGAATTTCATAATAAAATCACAGAGGGGCTTCGTTTTTTGGACGGTGCGACCGGCTCTAACCTTATGAAAGCCGGAATGCCTCGGGGCATCCCTACAGAGCTTTGGGTGCTGGAGCACCCGGATGCGCTGCTGAACTTGCAGAGCACTTACGCAGAAGCCGGAAGCCAGATTTTATATGCTCCCACCTTTCAGGCGCAGCCCATCGCCCTCGGTAATTTCGGTCTTTCCGAAAAAACAGAGGAAATCAACGCGCAATTAGTCGCCTTAACCCGCTCTGTGTCCCCCGATGTGCTGGTCGCCGGTAACCTGACCACCCTGGCCGCCTTTACGGACAGCTTTGACAGAGGAAATTTTGACCTCCTGGTGGAAAACTACCGTCGGCAAATTCGCGGTCTCATCGACGGTGGCGCGGATTTACTTGCCGCCGAAACATTAATGTACCCCCAAGAGGCGGAGGCTATTCTCACCGCCGCAGAATTGGAGGGCGCGGGCGCAGTGATGTACAGCTTTACCATGCAGCCGGACGCCTCCCTCTTTTCCGGTATGCCCGCCGGACCCATTCTCAAAGAGTTAGAGGAAATGGGCGCAGCCACTGTGGGCTTTAACTGCGTTGCAGCGGACTGTATGACACCCGGCTTAGTCTCTAAGCTCCGCCGCTATGTAAAAGGACCGCTTCTGTGTAAGCCCAACGCAGGAAACCCCATTATCGGAGAGGATAAACTCCCCCGCTATCCTATGGAAAAAGAGGAATTTGCCGCCATCATTACGGATTGTGTCGCAATGGGCGCAACACTCATTGGCGGTTGCTGCGGCACCGCCCCGGAATATATTGCGCAGCTTACCCGCCTCCCCCTGTAGGGGCGACCATTGGTCGTCCGCCTTTGTAACAACCCCGACACTCGATGTGCCGGGGTTATTATTAACTATCGTGTATCCACCTGTATCAGCTTGCAGACAACCTGAAAAACTGCAGTTTTGCCGCTGCTGTCGGTTACTGTGATCTCTGTTTTCCCGTAACCGCCATCGCAAATGGCGACCTGCATTGTAGCAAAAAAGACATTTTCCGGCCTATCCCGCTCGATCACATTGACCTGAAATGGGAGAAAGGTGAATATATCCAAAGGATACCGCATATAATTCCCGCTATTGAGCTCCTGACCTCCATAGGAATAAACAAAATCCCACCCGAAAGGCCAGCCGGATACCCATTTGACCCTAAATATAAGCATATAGATACCATATGTGCGATAATTTTCACCAAACTCTATATCCTCTATCATTACCCCATAGGACTGAGAACATAGAGTCAGTATCACAGCAAGCATAATGCATATGCACAATATCCCTCTCACGCTTCCCCTCCCAGAGCTGCGCTGCCAAGATTTATCACTTTCAAGCCGCTGCGTTTCGCTATGCAGGCATACTTATACGCGCCACCCCAGGTATGGGTGATGTAGCACAGGCAACAATCGGCATTTTCCACCATCCACCGGTTTCTCCGATCAATAGCAAACCTGGGATGCCCCTCTATTTCCGGGTAAATCTTGTCCTGCATATCCTCTTCCTCCCGCTTCTGGGTTGGGAGATTCGCAAGCACGACCGAAACCTGAATACGGGGATAGACCCTACGGAGCCGTTTCAGGCAGCCATAGACCATCCTGTCAAACATTCCCTGCTCGCCCACAAGGAAATCGGTCACCCCCTGCGCGATCAAATCCACAATGGCACTGCAAAGTACCCCTTCCTCCAAGCCATAACATTCCCTGTGTCCGAAAAACGTACAGGTTTGCATCAACACAACACCTCTTGAACAAGTTTTCTTCCATTATATATCCTTTAGGTTATATAAGTCAACCATATTTGTCTTTCGAGCATTCATTATATCTCCTATGGTTAATATAATCACAATATATAAACTGCAGGGGAGGCGCACACTATGAGCAATGAAAACTTCTTAAAACAGATGGGTCAGCGAATTTGGGCGCGGAGAAAAGCCTTGGGTTTAACACAGGAAGATTTAGCAGAAATGATCGGAGTAACAACTCCAATGATTTCCAACTTAGAGTGGGGCAAGAAAGCAATTCGACCGGACAATCTGGCGAAGGTCTGTAAAGCGCTGGGCGTAAGTGCCGATTTCATTTTGTATGGCTGCGATACCCAGTCACCGGTGGATGCGGTTGCGGATAAGCTTCTTTCTTTAACCGATGAAGAATTAAAGGCCATCAGCAATATGATCGATATGCTGAATAAGAACAGAGCGTAGGGAAGCACCTCCCTGCGCTCTTTTTAATATGGCAATTGGAACACCTCCCACCCCCATACACCGTTCGTAGGGGACGGGTTTCCCGTCACGCCATCCCCGCGCTAAAGCCTCCCCTCGTAGGGGAGGTGGGTCGCGAACGGCGACCCGGAGGGGTTTATAGAAATGCAATCCTCCATTAACCCCTCAGTCATTTGCTCGTACCTCACAAATGCCAGCTCCCCTTGAAGGGGAGCCTTTTCTTTCGCACTTTCGTCCCTCCACGTCATTGCGAACCAGTGCGCACACTGGTGTGGCAATCTCCCATACCATCCTCCCCATAAGAACAAAACCGCCCCATCGACGGCAATGTCATTAAGTTAGTATGTCATCCTGAGCGAGCATAGCGAGTCGAAGGACCCGTTTCTTTCAGGATATTACGGATTCTTCGACTACGGCTCCGCCTCCGCTCAGAATGACATCAAAAGCCGTCCACCACATTTTTCTTGCCAAATGTCGGTTTTTCTGTTATACTGCTCTTGTTATGGAAAGAAGAGCACATTTTTATGTCAGCCGCAAAAACGCGCTGACCTGGCTGATGGCCATTTGTATGGTCTGCTCGGCAGTGGCTCGCATTGCTCTTGTCGGTGTGAAAGGGTCCGACCAAGAGCTTCAAGTGTGGCGCCAAATCGTTCTGCCAATCGCAGCAGCTATGCTTTATGCCATCATCTGCATCGCAAGCGGCAAGGAGCGGTTTTATAAGACCGCCATTCCCTTCTGGATGCTTATAACCTACTACATTTTCAACTTCGCAAGCTATCGTTTGGGTCTGCTGATGACCGTTTTGTACGCCATCGTCCTGATCTTTATTGCCTTCTGCTATACCCGGGTCACCAGCGGCAGAGAAAAGTTTATTCTAATGCTGATGCTGCAGGTCACCTTCCCTATGGCAGTGGAGCTATATTTAGGACGAAAGCTGCTCATGGCCGGCACCTATCTCCCCTTCCTGCCGGATGCCCTTGTTACGCTCGGTCTTCTCTTTACCATTTTCGCCATCCGGGTCCATCCCGCCGGCGAATACCATCCCACCTGGGGTGACCGGATCGACGGCAGACGGGTACGCACGCTGGCGCCTATGGCGCAGATCACCATGTATTTCCAATGGGAGCGGAACATCTGCTCTAACCTCTTTGAGGAATCCATAGAGATCACCCACATTGACCGCTATATCCGCCAAAAGCGTCGGGAGGGTCTTACCGATTTCGGCATCACCCATGTACTGCTGGCTGCCTATGTTCGCGGTGTCGCCAAATATCCTCAGCTCAACCGCTTTATTGCCGGTCAGAAGGTCTTCTCCCGTGGCGAAGATATCCAGTACTGTATGGTCATCAAGAAGGAAATGTCTGTAGACTCCCCGGATACCTCCATCAAGGTACACCTCAATCCCCACGACACTGCCGAGGATGTCTATCATAAGCTCAATGCAGCCGTTGCGGATGTTAAGCGCACCCAGGAGCTGGACTCCAGCTTAGACAGCCTGATTCAGTACTTTAACCTGATCCCCGGTTTGCTGCTGAAGTTCCTTGTCTGGTTCTTAAAGCTGCTGGATTACTTTGGTCTGCTGCCCAAGGTTCTGCTGGAGCTGAGCCCCTTCCACGGAAGCTTATTCTTTACCTCTATGGGTTCCCTCGGTATCCAGCCCATCTACCACCATCTGTACGATTTCGGTAACCTTCCCGCCTTCGGTGCCTTTGGCGCCAAGCGCAAGGCCTTGGAGGTACAGGAGGACGGAACCGTTGTCCAGCGCAAGTATGTAGATGTAAAGTTCGTGCTGGATGAGCGTATTTGCGACGGCTTCTACTACGCTACCTTCTTTAAGTACTACAAGCGTCTGCTGCGCAACCCTGAAATTCTCGACCTGCCTCCCGAAGAGGTCGTTCAGGACATTGAGTGATGAAAAAGGAAATCATTTCCCTGCTCCCCCCGGCTCGCCCCTGGGGGGAGTCGGTGTATTATTTAGAATCGGTGGACTCCACCAGCACCTACTGTAAAGCCTTAGCAAAAAACGGCGCCCCTGAGGGTACTGCCGTTATCGCCAAACGGCAAACCGGCGGTCGAGGACGGATGGGCAGAAGCTTCCACTCCCCCGAGGGCGGTCTGTATATGACCGTTCTTCTCCGCCCTAAGTGCAGAGCAGAAGAACTGATGCACCTGACCTGCGCCATCGGCGTAGCCGCCGCAGATGCAATTTTTGCTGTCTCCGGCATCCGCCCGGGACTAAAATGGATCAACGATCTCACCATCGGCACCAAAAAGGTAGGCGGCATCTTAGTAGAGATGTCTCTGCTGCCCGGTGGCTTTGTGGACTACGCACTCGTCGGCATCGGCATTAACTGCCGCGACGATATCCCTCTGGAGCTTTCTGACATTGCCACCGCGCTGGACCGGGAGACCGGGCGGGATATTTCTCCTGCCGCCTTGGCAGCTGCCTTGCTGCAGGAAATAAAAGTGCAATTTTCCGGGGTTATCGGGCGAAAAAGTGACATTATGGAGGCTTATCGCAGACAGTGCGTCACCCTGAATCGGGAGGTCTTGCTGATCCGCGGTGAAGAACAAAAGAAAGCATTTGCCCTCTCCATCACCGACGACGGCGGACTTCTGGTGGAATACCCTGACGGAGCACGGGAAGTGATCGCATCAGGCGAAGCCAGCGTCCGGGGACTTTTCGGCTATATGTAACGGTTTGTTCACAAAATTTCTATTGCTTTTTTCCTTTCCATTGGTTATACTGAAAGTACAAAATAAATGAATGGAGGGTTTTCCTATGAAAGTATTTTCTACCATTATGAAGATCGTTGCTGCGCTGGCCGCCATTGCCGGTGTTGTCTATGTCATCGCTACCTACGGCGACAAGATCGTTGCCTGGGCAAAGAAGCTGCTGGGCAAGTGCCCTTGCTGCTGCGAGGACGACTGCGATGACTGCCAATGTGAGCACGATTGCGACGACTGCCCCTGCGACTGCTACTGCGACGAAGGCTGCGAGTGCGATTGCGGCGGCTGCTGTGAGGCAGAGGAAGTCGTTGAGGAAGCTGCGGAGACCGCAGAGGCTGAGGAAGCTGCCGCTCCTGCAGAAGCTGCTCCCGAAGCAGAAGACAAGGACTTCGAAGGCTAATAAACAAAAAATGCTGTGCACGCGCACAGCATTTTTTATTTTCCTGTAATATCCCGGATGACCTGCCCGGCAATGATCAGTCCTGCCGCTGCAGGCACAAAGGAGACAGACCCGGGCAGAGCATTTCTCCCCTCCGGCAGTTCTGTTAAGATAGGGTCATCGGGTGAAATATCCGGCTTTATGGGCTCTTCCAAGGAATAAAGCACTTTTAGCTTTTCGATGCCCCGCTTGCGGCACTCCTTTCGCATAATGCGGGCAAGGGGGCAAACGCTGGTCTCGTAAATATCCCCGATCCGAAATGCGGTGGGGTCTAACTTATTGCCTGTGCCAAGGCAGCAGATGATCGGCACATTCGCCGCCTGCGCCGCCTGCACCAGCGCTAACTTTCCGGTGACGGTATCGATGGCATCCACCACATAGGTATACCCCGAAAAATCAAATTCCGCTTTCGTGTCCGGCCCAAAAAACTGATGCCGGGCAATCACCTTGATCTCCGGGTCGATGGCCTGCACGCGCAATCTTGCCGCCTCGGATTTTTCCATTCCAACGGTCTCCCGGGTGGCGAGAATTTGGCGGTTGATGTTCGTTATACTCACGGTATCGTGGTCGATAAGCTCTAATGTCCCCACGCCGCACCGTGCCAGTGCTTCCACTACATAGCCGCCTACGCCTCCGAGACCAAAGACCGCAATGTGGGCATTTTTCAGTTTTTCCATACCCTCCTGCCCCAAGAGCAGCCGGGTCCGGGAATAGGCATCCATAGTTTTCCTCCAAGTTTTTTCTTTAGTATAGCACAGTTTTTATTGCTTGTAAAACAGGAATTGTTGACATTAGCCCTTTATTCTATATAATTAAATTGTAAGCTTATCTAACATCGGAACGCACAAGACAGAGAGCCATCCCCTGTCTTGTTAGTTAGGAGGTTTGTAAATGAAAAAGATCTTTAAGCAAACTGTATTTGTTCTTCTATGTATTGGTATGCTTTTTTCTCTAAGTTCTTGTGGTTTAGTGGACAGTCATAAGCAATTCTTTGCTAACAGTATAGAAATTACCACTCTTACTAACACCCAGGCAAAGGATTATTTTACTTCCGAAAGTTTTTCCTTTGCCAAATTGGGCGGTGTTATGTTTGTACCTACAATGCAGGATCGAGGCGAGGAATATTCAATATGGATTACCTGCCTTTCAGAATATGGTAATGAAGAAATTTTAATTAACAATATGACACTAAAAAGCGCAGGAAATATCATATTTGATCACAAACTGGACAGAGAGATACTTTTAGAAAAAGGTGAACATTTCCTCTATTCAGGACAGATCCGTGAAGCTATAGCGAAGGAAGAAACGAAAATCCCCATTGAGCATAATACAGAACTTGAACTGTCCATAGATGTATCTGTAACAGAAAATGGTGAAATACTTTCCGAAACAATAACCTACGATATTGTTGTAAAAATCAGAAAAGAACTGCTTTGGCCAACATAAACATCAAGATGTGGGATGGCTCGCTGTCGTGACATCAGATAAGATAGGGGACGGTTCTCTGTATTATCGTTCTTTTTTAGGAAACGGATCCTTCGGCGCGGCTTTGCCTTGCTCAGGATGACAAGTGCGGTGGGAATCGCGGACGCATCGTGATGCGCCCCTACGATGTAATACGAAAGATTGTAGGGGTCGGCGTCCTCGACGACCCGAAATAAAAATCGGTGCTCGATGCACCGATTTTTATTATATTCGGACAGGACGATGTGGGCATCGTCCCCTACAAAACATAATCGGGAAGCGGTCTTGGACTGCTTTTTATTTTTCCCTCTTGCAAATTGGAAAAGAATTGTTATATTATATTGTATATCATTAATAAAACAATTGAGGTTTTCTATGAAAACACAAAAAGAATATATCTCTTCACGGAAAAACCCCCTCATTCAGCAGGTGCGGCGGCTGCTCAGCTCCCGCAAGGAGCGGGAGAGCAGCGGTCTTTTCGTCTCTGACGGCACAAAGCTTTTAGAGGAAGCCATCCGCTGGGAGGGAAAACTTACCACCGTTATCCATACGGAAAACATTTCTCCCAACCTGCCTGAAACTGTCCGGGAGGTGATCGTTCCCGACGAAATTATGGAATACATCTCCCCTATGTCCACCCCGCAGGGCGCGCTGTTTCTCTGCCGCCTGCCCGAAAAGACTGAATTCGTTCCCCAACCGGGAATGCTGATCTTAGACGGCATTCAGGACCCGGGCAACCTTGGCACGATCCTGAGGACAGCCGATGCCCTCGATGTACCGGTGGTGCTGCTGCCCGGCTGCGCTGATCCTTACAGCCACAAAGTCGTCCGTTCCTCGATGGGTGCCATCTTCCGAACACCGGTGATGGAAGCAGACTTTGAGACCGTAAAAGCTGCCTGCCAAAAGGCAGGTATCCCCTTGGCGGTCACCGCCCTGCAAACAGACGCAAAGGATATTCGCACCGTCCCCATCTCCAAAATGGCAGTGGTCATCGGCAGCGAGGGACAGGGTGTCTGTGAAAAGGTTATGAATGCCTGCACCGAATATCTGATTATTCCTATGAATCCCCGCTGTGAATCCCTGAACGCTGCCATTGCCGCATCCATCGTGATGTGGCAGATGAAAAACGATAAAGAATAAAGAGAGGGTATAGACAATGCTGCTTTACTGGATATGGTTTGCGGAACTCCCTAATATACAGCTTTGGCAAAAGCATATCCTTTTGCAGTATTTCTCCGATCCTGAGGAGCTTTACCACGCAAGAAAAGAAGCCTTCCTCGAAATTCCCGATATGACGGAGAGCATTCTAAGGGCGCTGGAAGACAAGGATCTCGCCGTCGCAAAGCGCATTTTGCGCGCCTGCAATGAAAAGAATATCCATCTTTTTGCTATGCACGATGAAAGCTATCCCAAGGGTCTTAAGAATACCAAGGACGCACCGTTGGTGCTCTATGTGAAGGGCACCCTTCCGGATTTTGACAACACGCCTGCCATTGCCATCGTGGGCACCCGGAAGGCCACGCCCTACGGTATGACTGTCTCCCGACGGATCGCCGCTCAAATTGCCGCCTGTGGCGGCATTGTCCTCTCCGGCGGTGCCACCGGTAACGATACGATGGCCCTTACCGGCGCCCTGACCACAACAAACCCGGTGGTTGCGGTTTTGGCTGGCGGACTGGATGTGGTCTATCCCAAATCCAACACCACTCTCTTTTCCCAAATCGAAAAACAGGGCTGTCTCATTTCCCAGTACCCGCCGGGCACGCCCCATTACCGTTGGAATTTCCCGGTACGAAACCGGGTGCTCAGCGGACTGAGCGACGGTGTGTTGGTAGTGGAGGCGCCCGAAAACAGTGGCGCGCTGATCACTGCCCGTTCTGCTCTGGAGCAAGGGCGGGATGTGTTCGTCGTTCCCGGCAATATTGATGTGCCCTCCTGCGCCGGCAGCAATGCCCTTCTGCAAGACCGCGCTACTGCCGCCCTCAGCGGCTGGGACATTATGAAGGAATATACGGCGCTGTATCCGGATAAAGTACGAAAGGTGCCGGCTCCCCAAGCCATCTTAGACGAGCCGGAGATCCCCAAGGTGGCAGAACCTGTTGCTGTTCCCAAGGAAAAGAAGGAACGGTCTCGAAAAATTCCCGTTGACAAGGAGGAGAAATCCTCTTATAGTTGCATAGAACCGGACCTTTCTCAGCTCAGTGAGCAGGAAAAGGCTGTATACCAATGCTTGACAAAGGCACCCCGACCTGTGGATGATATCATCTCGGAGACCGGGATCCCCTCGCAAAAAGTATTATCCATTCTCACAATGCTATCCATACGGAGTCTTGCAGTCACGCACCCCGGTGGATTCGTTTCCCATAAATAACATCATCGGAGGAAAACATGGCAAAAGCATCCTATCTCGTTATCGTGGAGTCCCCCTCCAAAGCAAAAACCATTGGTAAATATTTAGGCCCCGACTATACAGTCCGGGCAAGTATGGGTCACCTGCGCGATCTGCCCAAGAGCACTATGGGTGTGGATATCGAAGGTGGCTTCGTCCCCCAGTATCTGCCCCTTTCCGGCAAGGGTGACACCATTTCCGAGCTAAAAAAGCTCTCCGCCGCTGCAGATGCAGTGTACCTCGCAACGGACCCTGACCGCGAGGGCGAAGCCATCTCCTGGCACTTAAAAGAGCTGCTGATGCTGCCGGATGAAAAGATCCGTCGCGTCACCTTTAACGAAATTACTGAGCGGGTCGTGCAGGCATCCATTGCCGCGCCCCGGGACATCGACTATGATCTTGTAGACGCCCAGCAGGCCCGCCGGGTATTGGACCGGATCGTAGGCTATCAGCTCTCACCGCTCCTGTGGAAAAAGGTCCGCCGAGGTCTCAGCGCCGGCAGAGTCCAGTCTGTGGCTACCCGTTTGGTAGTAGATCGTGAAAATGAGATCCGCGCCTTCGTGCCAAAGGAATACTGGACTTTGGAAGCAGATCTGCAGTGCACCGGAAAGGACGCGGTCTTTACCGCTACCTATTACGGCAGCCCCAAAAAACGGGAGCTGAAAAATGAGCAGGAGACAGATGCCATCATCCGCGATGTGACCGGCAAGCTTTTTACCGTCAAGGATGTGAAGCACAGCGAGAAAAAGCGCTCTGCCGCCCCTCCCTTTACTACCTCCACCCTCCAGCAGGAATCTTCCCGAAAGCTGAATATGACCCCCAGCCGTACCATGTCCATCGCCCAGCAGCTTTATGAAGGCGTGGATGTGCCCGGTATCGGCACCACCGGTCTTATTACCTATATGCGTACCGACTCTCTGCGGCTGAGCAACGAGGCGATGGACGATGCCGCAGCCTTTATTTGCAATCGCTACGGCAAGGCTTACTATTATGGCAAGCACCATGTCTTTAAGGGCAAGTCCGGCATTCAGGATGCCCACGAAGCCATCCGCCCCACCCATGTGGAGTTGGATCCCGAAACCATCAAGGATTCCCTGAGCCGTGAGCAGTATCGGCTTTATAAGCTGATCTGGAGCCGTTTTCTTGCCTCCCAGATGGCAAATGCCATCTATGACAGCTACGCCATCGAGACGGAATGCGCCGGTCATATCTTCCGCTCCGCCCATCAGAGTTTGAAATTTGCCGGCTTTATGGCGCTCTACGAAGAAGGTCGGGATGATGACGAGGAGGCCGTGGGCTCTCCCCTGCCGGAGCTAAAGGCGGGCGATACCGCAAATGCCATCGACCTGCGGAAATCCCAACATTTCACCCAGCCCCCTGCCCGGTATACGGAAGCCACCTTGGTCAAGGCAATGGAAGAACAGGGCGTTGGCCGTCCCTCCACCTATGCCGGCATTGTATCCACCATTCAGGATCGGGAATATGTGCAAAAGACCGACAAAAAGCTCTACCCCACCGCTTTGGGCGAAGTGGTCACCGGTCTTATGCTGGAGCATTTCCACGATATTATCGACGTGGAGTTTACCGCAAATATGGAATCCCGGCTGGACCAGGTGGAAACCGGCAAGCAAAACTGGAAGGCGCTGCTTGCAGAGTTCTACAAGGATTTCCACAGGGAAATGACGGAAGCCGAAGAAGCTCTGCAGGGCACAAGGCTGAAGGTGCCGGACGAGGTCTCCGAGGAAATTTGCGAGGTCTGCGGACGCAATATGGTAGTCAAAGTGGGTCGTTTTGGCAAGTTCCTTGCCTGTCCCGGTTTCCCGGAGTGTAAAAACACCAAGCCTATTGTGGAAAAAATGCCCGGACGCTGTCCCAAGTGTGGGGATACCATCCTAAAACGCAAGAGTAAGCGCGGCTATGCTTATTATGCCTGTCAAAAGGGCGCAGAGTGCGGCTTTATGACTTGGGATGTGCCCACCGCAAATGACTGCCCGGTCTGCGGACAGACCATGTTCAAAAAATCCGGCAAGGGTCGTATGAAGCCCTTCTGTATTAACGAAAAGTGCGAAAACTTCCTGCCCGAGGATAAGCGGGGCTACTATAAAAAGAGCGAAGAAAAAGACAAGGAAGGCGCCCCCAAGAAGACAAAGAAAGCTGCCGGAGGAAAGAAGAAATGACCGAGGTAAAAGTTATCGGCGCAGGTCTTGCCGGCTGCGAAGCCGCCTGGCAGCTCGCCCAGCGTGGCTTTGCCGTCTCACTTTACGAGATGAAGCCCATTAAGCGCTCCCCTGCCCATCACGCAGATACCTTTGCGGAATTGGTCTGCTCCAATTCTCTTCGGGGTGACCGGCTGGAAAACGCAGTGGGTCTTCTCAAGGAAGAGCTGCGCCGCTGCGGCAGCTTGATCCTCTCCTGCGCAGAGGCCACCCGTGTAGAAGCCGGCGGCTGTTTAGCCGTTGACCGGCAGGGTTTTTCTGATTTCGTGACAGAAAAGATCAAGAATCACCCAAATATCACTGTTTTTTCCGAGGAAATTACCGAAGTGCCGGTAGGTCCCGTCATCATTGCCACCGGACCGCTGACCTCCGATGGAATGTCGGAAGCCATCGGTAAGTACTTTGGCGAAAGCTATCTCCATTTCTTTGACGCAGCCGCGCCCCTTGTCACCGCCGATTCCATCGATATGGAAAAGGCTTGGTGGCAGTCTCGGTACGACCGGGGCACACCGGACTACATCAACTGCGCAATGAACAAGGAGGAATATGACGCATTCCTTGCGGCTCTCATTTCAGCAGAGGAAGCCGAGGTCCACGGCTTCGAGGACAAAAATGTTTTCGAAGGCTGCATGCCTGTAGAGGTAATAGGTCGCCGGGGCTATGACACCCTGCGCTTTGGACCGCTGAAGCCGGTAGGTCTTATTGACCCTGCCACCGGAAAAGAGCCTTATGCCGTCGTCCAGCTGCGGCAGGACAATGCGGCAAAGAGCGTCTTTAACTTAGTCGGCTTCCAGACCCACCTGAAATTCGGCGAGCAAAAGCGGGTCTTTTCCATGATCCCCGCCCTTAAAAATGCAGAATTTGTCCGCTACGGTGTGATGCACCAAAATACATTTTTGCAGTCTCCCCGGCTGCTGGATCGGTATTATGCCGACCGTCGGGATCCGCGCGTTGCTTTCGCCGGACAGATGACCGGTGTGGAGGGCTATGTGGAGAGCACCGCCTCCGGCTATTTGGCGGCTGTGGCAATGGCAGCCCGGTTAAAGGGAGAAACCCCTCCCGATTTCCCCAAGGAGACCGCCATCGGCGCACTGGGTCTTTACATCAGCGACAGCCGGGTGGAGGATTTCCAGCCTATGAACATCAATTTCAGCCTGATCTCCCCGCTGGAGAAGCGAATCCACAAAAAGGCTGAGAAAAACCTGGCGCTTGCCAACCGTTCCCTTGAGATCATTGATAGGATGATCGCAGAGGGCATTTAAGAAAGGGGTCTTATAATGAAGATCATTCTTGACACAATGGGCGGTGACCACGCCCCGAAGGCACCGGTCTTAGGTGCGCTGAATGCAGATAAAAAACACGAGATTGTCTTGGTGGGTGACAGCGATGCGATTTGGGATATCCTCAAAGAGCAGGGTCATACCAAGCTTCCTGAAAACATTTCCGTCGTCCATACCACCGAGGTGGTAGATATGCACGATGACCCGGCAAATGTTGTCCGGCAGAAGAAGAATTCTTCTATGATGGTCGCACTTCGTATGCTTGCCGACGGTGACGGCGATGCCTGCATTTCTGCCGGCAGTACCGGTGCGCTCCTATCCGGTGCCACCCTGATCGTAAAGCGGGTCAAGGGCATCCGCAGAGCCGCAATGGGTCCCGCTATGCCCAACAAGGCAGGCGGTAAAACCATTTTATTAGACTGCGGTGCAAACGCAGAATGCACCCCGGAATTTTTGCTTCAGTTCGGTCTTGTAGGCTCTCTGTTTTCTCAGAAGCAGCTGGGTGTGGAAAATCCCCGGGTCGGTCTTCTCAACATTGGCTCCGAGGACTCCAAGGGTACGCCCCTGCAAAAAGAAGCCCACGCGCTGCTGACCGATGCCCACAACAAGGGACTTCTGAATTTTATTGGCAATATTGAAGGCAGAGATGCCTTGCTGGGCAGTGTGGATGTGGTAGTCTGCGACGGCTTTAGCGGCAATGTGCTCTTAAAATCTATCGAGGGCACGGCTATGTACATGGGAAGTCTTATGAAGCATAAGATCTTCAAACGGAGTTTTTGGAGCAAGCTTGGCTATCTACTGTGCAAGCCCGGTGTGGATGACGTTATGAAGCTGATGGACTACCGGGAGATCGGCGGGACCCAGTTCTTGGGTATCAAAAAGCCGGTTATCAAAGCCCACGGCTCTTCCGACGAGCTGGCTTTTACAAATGCCATCCGTCAGGCTGCCGATGCCGCCGAGCGGGATTTCACCGCAGAGCTTGCTGAGGGACTTTCCAAATTGGAGGCGGCAGAATGAATCGTTTGGAAGAAGCCATCGGCTACCGCTTCCGGGATATTACGCTACTGCAAAACGCCCTCTCCCACTCGTCTTTTGCCAATGAGCGCTTCCATAACAGCCTAAAAAGCAATGAAAGGCTGGAGTTTTTGGGGGATTCGGTTTTGGGTATGGTGGTAGCGGAGCATTTATACCGCACCTGTCCTGACCGTCCCGAGGGCGAGCTTTCCCGGTCTCGTGCAGATATGGTCTGCGAAAACAGTCTTGCCGTTATTGCGAGAAAGCTGGGTTTGGGGGAATACCTACTTTTAGGTCATGGAGAAGCCATCAGCGGCGGCAAGAATCGGCCTTCTATCTTGGCAGATGCCGTAGAGTCAGTGATCGCCGCCATTTACTTAGACGGCGGTTTTGCCCCGGCAAAGGAATTTATCCATAAATTCGTGCTGACAACAGTCACTGCGGAAAAGCCCCGGAATATGGACTATAAAACCGCATTTCAGGAGCTCATTCAGCAGAAAAAGGGGCAGACCATTACCTACGAATTAATCCGTGAATCCGGTCCGGATCATAATAAGGAATTTGTAGTGCAGGTTTGCGTCAACGGAAATTCTGTGGGCGAAGGCATCGGCAGCAGTAAAAAGCGTGCCGAGCAGGATGCCGCAAGAAACGCCCTTGAAAAATTGCAATAAAATACCTTCCCCTTCGGGGAAGGGGGACCGCGCAGCGGTGGATGAGGTATAAAAACCTCACCCGACCTCGCTTCGCTCGGCCACCCTCCCCAAAGGGGAGGGTTTTCTTTTTTTTGCATAAAAAATTCCCCTCCGGTAAAACTATCGCCGGAGGGATCTTATGACAGAAAAGGAATACAGCAAGCTGGTGGGTGACCTTGCGCCCAAATCGCCCTTACGCAAGGACTGCGCCCTTGCCTTTTTGGTAGGCGGTTTAATTTGTACGCTGGGTCAGCTGATTATGAATGGCTACCTCGCCTTAAATATGGAAAAAACTGACGCATCCACAGCCACCTCCATGACATTGGTGGCGCTCTCAGCCTTTTTCACAGGCCTTAGCTTATACGATAACCTTGCAAAACACGCAGGCGCCGGCACGCTGGTGCCCATCACCGGCTTTGCCAACGCCATCGCCTCCCCCGCCGTGGAATTTAAGACAGAGGGCTTCATCCTGGGCGTCGGCGCGAAGATGTTCACAATTGCAGGACCTGTCATCGTGTATGGTGTGTCTGCCAGCGTGGTCTATGGCTTGATTTATTGGATTACAACTTTATTTTAGAATGCACCGCAACCATTTTGGTTGCGGTTTGCTTTTTCTTATGCTACAATTATTACATAACAATAAGGGAGGTGTTTTCTATGCTTGTACATAGTAGCTTGGAAATCGCCGGAGAGGTTCCGGCAAAATAAGAATTTTACCGGAGGTAATATGACAAAAAAGGAATTCAAAGAGGCGATGCTTCGCGGTCTTGGTAGATGTGTGATCGCTGTCCGGAAAGAGCCGGAAAAATATCGCGAACTTGTCCTTTGGGCATGTAAAAGGAATTTTGCTTACGATGCCCAAAGTGAGGGAACAAGATCGTGGTACACCTATACGATGGCAAATACATATCCCGATAAGGAAACCTTTATTTCCACCACAGCAGAAGCACTTAGAAAGTATCGTCCAAACGGTAGCTGGGATTTGCTCCATCTGAGCGAGGTTCTGATGTTTTTTGCGATGGACGGATGTGCATCTGCCCGGCAAGCATTAGAAGAAAAGTATCAGGAAATACTCGCTGCAATGTTTGCCCTAAAACGCAGACCAAACCGGATATTTCACGAACTGTCAGATTTGGAGCAGCTCGGTTTGACATTGGCAGTTGACCGTACATCGTTTCTACGTATTGCCAAAGATTTTGGTAGGCTGTATCAAGAAAAGAAATATATGTGCGACGGGGATTTTGCGTGGTTTTACTCGTCGAAAGGTGGACAGTATAGAAAAACGATGGAAGCCGCTGCCCGAAAGGATAAGAACATCGCTTGCTTTATAAAAAGAGAGCAGGCAGATATTGATACCCAGGAAGAACACCAGAAACAGCGGCAGACCCTGTCACCAGAAACATATGCTGGTGTCCGATTGTCTCGGTGGCTTGCCCGAAAGGCAGACAAGGAAACCGTGGAACGGTACGCACTTGCGTACCGGGAACAAAAGCAACCGGAATTGCGTGCAGAGGCACTGTCTGCGTTTTATTGCTGCTCATATCCCGACGATCCACAGCCAATTATTAAAGATACCAAATCGGAATGCGAGGAATTGCAAAATGCAGCGTGGAGAGCGTTGGAGAATATCCGGTATCCTGCTGTGCGTGCATTTGCGATAAATAATGCAAAATCTGGGATCCGTACACCGGAGAACTTTGCACTTTTGGTGACAAACTATGCACCGGAAGATGCTGACCTGCTGGAAGAATTATTGCAGGAACTGATCGCTGCAAAAGACTGGGACGATGTTCATGCTGCTGGGTTGGATATCTGTCGTGCATTTTATAAGGACAGCGGAATCTCACACCCCAAGCACCTATTGCCGTTACTGTACGAGTATAATCCCTGCTCTTTTTGTCGGGAATCTGCACTGGTGTATATGTCCAAACACCGGATGCTGACAAAGGAGATTTTGGAAGAATGTCTGTATGACAGCAATGACGATATTCGCCGCATGGCAGCAAAACGGTTAAAATAATGAAAGGAACAGGCTTGCCGATTGGTAAGCCTGTTCTGCTACTTATTCGACCATTATTCCGCAAAAATTTAGTCCTAACAGAACACGAAGTAATGGGTCCTAAGTTGACACAAGCAGAAGGCTTCATTCTTGGCGTCGGCGCGAAGATGTTTACGATTGCTGGGCCTGTGATCGTGTACGGTGTTTCAGCATCGGTAGTATATGGATTTATTTATTGGATAACGACATTATTCTAACGGGCGGATGGAGGCATCCGCCCCTACAATATGTATTGTAAATGTTTGTAGGGGGCGATGCCCATATCGACCCGAGAAAAAGGCTTGACCGATTTGGTCAAGCCTTTTTCTTATAAAACATTGATGGTGATAAGTCCTACAAATGCCAAAATGATGCCAACGACCGCCTTTAGGTTGATCTTTTCCTTAAAGAACATTGCCGCCATCAGGGCAGAAATGATGAGGGACGAGCCTTGGTTGAGAGGATAGACCAGCGCCGCAGGCAGCTCGTTTGCCGCTAAGGTCTTAAAATAGCTGGCAGTAAAGAGGCTGATAGCCATAACCGTCAAGTAGCCGAAGATCTTCTTAAATTCTATTTTCTTGACGGTATCCGGCTCTTTTGGAACAACAAACCAAGTGATGACCAGCACCACCGTAGCGATCAGCTGGGTATAGAAATTAAAGGCCGCAATGTTACCGTCGGGAATCAGCTTAATGAAGATCTTCTGGGAGAAATCGGCAGCGCCGTTGGAGATACCGGCGATCAGCAAAAGCACCAGTGACGAAAGGGTGATCTTCGTCTTGATGGTGTTATTATAAGAACACATAATAATGACTGCCACCAAAAGAATACCAAAGCCGATCCATTGGGTCAGCTTTACCTGCTCGCCGAACCAAATACTGCTGCCGATCATAGGAAGCAGCACGCCCATCGTGAGAAAAATGTCCAGCATCATATAGGCACTTTTTCTTGCCGCTAACAACCAGGAAACCAGCAGCACCGCTGTGGATACGCCGGCAAGGAGGGAAATGAGCAGCATTTTGGGCGTGGGCACCAAGGCGCTGATATCCGTAGTTACCAGCACAAAGAGCAGCGCTGCCACAGAGCTGAGCAGCAAACGAATGATATTGGTAAAGACTGCAGCGGCAGCACTGGGCGTATAGCCGCTTGTTTTCTTTGCGCAAAAGCCTCTTGCCGCGCTGGAGAGCACCGCACCGGCTAAAAACAAGTATCCGAACATAATATTTTCCCTCTTTTTCAAAGAAAAGTCTTGACTTTTGGTTGCGAGTATTGTAACATTGTCCGCTGGCAATTGCAAGCTTTTTCGGCAAATTCCGGTTTCTCTCACAACCGGGATTTACTTTTGCCGGAAAGTATGTTATACTGTTTTGGTACGTGCGCTTGCACAGCCCCCCGAAAAATATCAGGAGGACAACTCTATGAATTATGATGTGATCATTATCGGCGCAGGTCCCGGCGGTATTTTCGCCGCTTACGAGCTGCAGCAGCATAATCCCAAACTAAGGGTCGCGGTTTTCGAGGCCGGTCATGCCCTGAATAAGCGTCGCTGCCCAATTGACGGTGACAAGGTCAAATCCTGCATCAGCTGCAAAAGCTGCAGCATTATGAGCGGCTTTGGCGGTGCGGGCGCATTTTCCGACGGCAAATATAATATTACCAACGACTTTGGCGGTACGCTTTATAAATATATCGGCAAGAAGCGGGCGCTGGAGCTGATGCGCTATGTAGACGAGATCAACCTGAAATTCGGCGGTGAGGGCACCAAGCTCTACTCCACCGCCGGCACCCGGTTTAAGACCGTCTGCATCCAGCACAATCTCCATCTTTTGGACGCATCGGTGCGTCATTTGGGCACGGATGTAAACTATGTGGTGCTGGAAAACCTTTATGCCTATTTGCAGGATAAGGTGGATTTCTTCTTCGACACCCCCGTCCAGTCCCTGAAGACCACAGACGGCGGTTATGCAGTAGAATGCGAAAAAGGCACTTATACCTGCGAAAAATGTATTGTTTCCGTTGGTCGCAGCGGCAGTAAGTGGATGGAAAAGGTCTGTAAGGAGCTGGAGATCCCCACAGAGTCCAGCCGTGTGGACATCGGTGTCCGTGTAGAGCTGCCCGCCGCCGTTTTTGCCCATATCACCGACGAACTGTACGAAAGCAAGATCGTCTACCGCACCGAAAAGTACGGCGACAAGGTCCGTACCTTCTGTATGAATCCCCGTGGCGCCGTGGTCAATGAGAACACCAATGGCATCATTACTGTCAACGGTCACAGCTACGACGATCCCACGCTGCAAACCGAAAATACCAACTTCGCCCTCCTCGTTGCCAAGCATTTTTCCGAGCCCTTTAAGGACTCCAACGGCTACGGCGAATCTATTGCAAGGCTTAGCAATATGCTCGGTGGCGGTGTCATCGTTCAGCGCTTCGGCGACCTGATCCGCGGTCAGCGCTCCACCCCCAAGCGGATCGAGGAAGCCTTCATCACCCCCACATTGCAGGCGACCCCCGGTGACCTCAGCTTGGTGCTTCCCAAGCGGATCTTGGACGGCATCATCGAGATGATCTATGCTCTGGACGAAGTTGCCCCCGGTACTGCCAACGACGATACGCTCCTTTACGGTGTGGAGGTCAAGTTCTACAATATGGAAGTCGAGGTCAACGAAAAGTTAGAGTCCTGCCACTCCGGTCTTTACATCATCGGTGACGGCAGCGGCATCACCCACTCCCTCTCCCACGCCTCCGCCAGCGGCGTCCATGTAGCAAGAGATATTACAAAGTAAATGTGAAGAAGGCTCACCGACTGGTGAGCCTTCTTCTTATTGGTTATATAGTTTTGCAAGGCCGCCTTCGGCGGTTTCACGATAGAGATGGGACAGATCCTTTCCTGTTTGGTACATCGTCTCTACCACCACGTCAAAGGACACCTTTCGGCTGGCGTAGAGGAAGTTGGCAAGGCTGAGGGCATTGATTGCCCGCATTGCCGCCACTGCGTTACGCTCGATGCAGGGGATCTGCACAAGGCCGCAGACCGGGTCGCAAGTCAGTCCCAAATGGTGCTCCATTGCCACCTCTGCCGCGTATTCGATCTGGTCGATGCCCATTTCAAATAATTCTGCCAATGCAGCCGCCGCCATGGAGCAGGCCGTACCAATCTCCGCCTGACAGCCGCATTCCGCGCCGCTGATGGAGGCATTGGTCCGCACCACATTACCGATAAGTCCGGCAACAGCCAAGGCGCGCAAAATATCGTGATCGCTGAAATGGTTCTTCTCCTGCATATATTTGAGTACCGCAGGCAGAACACCGCAGGAGCCGCAGGTGGGTGCGGTAACGATCAGACCGCAGTCCGCATTTTGCTCACTGACCGCAAAGGCGTAGGAGCAGACCAGCCGGTTTTCCCGGGTCTGGGGGCTTTCGTCAATGTGCCGCTGGCTGTGGAGAAACTGCCCCTTTCGCTCTACGGACAAACCACCAGGCAGCGTGCCGGTTTTGCTGAGACCTTCATTGATGGCATTTTGCATCACCTGCCACACCTTCAGCAAAAAGGGCTTTATCTCCTCCCCTTCCCGCTGGAACACATAGTCGGAAAGACGGATATTGTGGGTCTTGCAGTGCTGCGCGATCTCCTCAAAGGTCTTTTCCTCGTAGATCTCTTTCTCCGGCAAGGCTTCCTCACCGTCGGTGCGGATGTCACCGCCGCCGATGCTGTAAAAATTCCGTCTGCCCAGCTCCTTCCCATCCTTAAATGCTATAAAGGTCACCGTATTCGGGTGAATGGGCGTAGGTGCCTCATAGTCAAACAGGATCTCGTGCTCCACAGAAGCAAAATTCTCACCGATGGCACGATCCGTGCCGTGCCCCTCACCGGTCTTGGCAAGAGAGCCATAGAGAATTGCCCGGATAAAATCTGCGTTTTTATATTCGTTACGAAAACGCTCCGCCGCATAGGCAGGACCCATGGTGTGGGAGCTGGAGGGACCAAGGCCGATCTTATAAATATCCCGGATGGATTTCATAGTTATCTCCTTTTTCTTTATGATATTGCCTGTTTTTTGGCGTTTTCCCGGTCAAAATTGTGGATCCAGTCCGCTTTCAGGAAATAGATCAGGAAAACGATGCTGCTGAGTGTCCAGGTGATGGGATACGCCCAGGAAACGGTTGTAAGCCGATTGACCAGCTTCACCGCAACGGTAATATAGGTAACTCTGAACAGACACCAGCTCCCTAACATCGTAAACATAGGTATGGTTGCTTTGCCTGCGCCTCGCATAATGCTGGCGATACAGTGAGAAAAAGCCAGTAGGAAGTAGAAAAGGCATATGGTACGCATATGGGAAACACCAAAGTCGATGGCCTCCCGGGTCTCGCTGAAAATGCCGATGAGCTGGGGCGCAAACACATAGGAAAGGATGCCGGTCAGCTCTGCCATCAGGCAGCAGCAGACAATGCCAAAAGCCGTGCCCTTTTTCACCCGGTCGTGCTTTCCCGCTCCTAAGTTCTGTCCCACAAAAGTGGAAAGTGCCTGGGTAAAGCAGGTCACCGGCAGAAAAACAAAGCCTTCCAATTTAGAATAGGAGCCGCAGCCGGCCATTGCCGCCTTGCCGAAGCTGTTGATATTGGACTGCACCACCACATTGGCAAGGGCGATGACGCTGTTTTGCACACCCGAGGGCAGACCGTAGCGGACAATGTCCCAAAGGCTCTTTTTATGAAAACGGATCTCGCTAAGCCGCACCTTGTAGACCTCTTTGGTGCGCAGCAGATGGATACAGCAAAGAAGCGCGCTGATGCCTTGGGAAATTGTTGTGGCAATAGCGGCAGATCCAACACCCAGTCCCAAGCCTGCCACAAAAAGCAGATCCAAAACCACATTCACAGATGCGGAAACAATGAGGTAATAAAGGGGATGGCGGCTGTCGCCCACCGCGTGGAGAATGCCCACAAAGATATTATACATCACCACAAACAGTCCGCCGCAGAAATAGTAGCGGAAATAAGTAATGGACTGGGGCAGCACCTCTGCCGGCGTACCCATCCAGCGCAGGATCGTCGGCGTCAGCGCCACACCTGCCACCGTCAGCAGCGCGCCGGTCACAAGACCGAAAGCAATGGCTGTATGGATCGCCTTTCGCATATCGCCGTATTGCTTTGCACCAAATGCCCGGGCAATGACCACACCGGCGCCCATAGAAAGACCGTTAAAAAAGCTGACCATCATAAAGATCAGACTTCCCGAGGAGCTGACTGCCGCCAGCGCATCGTCACCGATATAATTGCCCACGCACCAAGCGTCAAAGGCGTTATACAGCTGCTGGAATACATTTCCTAAAAATACCGGCAGGGCAAACAGTAAAATACCCTTCCAGATGGAGCCCTCGGTCAAGGATCTATGCTGATTTTCCAAAGTGCCACACTTCTTTCTTATTAGTGACTCCATTATAAACCCATAGGCAGAAAAGGTCAAGCCATACCCCACTTGCAAAAATTGTCGAAATATGGTACAGTACATTTATCTATAATCGAAAAGAGGGGTCTTCTATGAAGGAATTTCTGGAGTGGACTGCCTGGGCAATGGAAAAACCTGCTCCCTACGGCATTTTCCACATTGCGTCAACCCTGATCCTGCTCGCTCTTACTATCCTCGGCGCTTACCTCCTCAGAAACACCAACGACAGGCAAAACCGCATCGTCCTCGGTACCGTCAGTGCGGTACTGCTGATCTTTGAGGTTTATAAGATCCTTTTCCACATCCATGTGGAGTCCTACGGCTGGGGCTTTTGGGGCGTGTTCCCATTCCAGCTTTGCTCCGTGCCGATGTACCTTTGTATGTTCTGCGCCTTTTGCCGGAATGAAAAAATCAACAGCTGGCTTTATGAGTTTATGTTCTCCGTCAATATGTTTGGCGGCATTATGGCATTTTTAGAGCCCAGCGGCATTCAGCACCCCATTATCACCCTGACTGCCCACGCCTATATCTGGCATATGCTCCTGATCTTTATCGGTCTTTATCTCTACCTGAGCAAGCGGGTCTGCAAGGAACGCCGCTCTTATTTCAAGGGCATTATCGTCTACTATATCGCCTGCGTTGTGGCGCAGAGCTTCAATCTCATTTTTGGAGATAAGGTAAACTGCTTCTACATTTCCCCCTATGTGAGAAGTCCTCTTGCTGTTTTTAAGGACATTTATGCCGCCTGCGGCTGGTTTGTCAATATGTTTCTTTTGATGCTTGGCATTACCCTTGCCTCCGGTATTATTTATGCCATCGGTTACTATTTCCGGGTAAAGCAGAGCAAGAAAGAGAAAACAAGTGTATAAACAAGGCAAAAGACCTTCCCAGAATCGGGAAGGTCTTTCATTCTTATCCAATAATCTTTTTCTTAATTAACTTCAGGGTCTTTTCTGTTGTTCCTTGTTCAAAAGGCGCAAATTCATCGAAATTACTGAAAGTGCCGCCCTCATTGGAGGACCAGCCGATCAGCCATTTATTCTTCAGTCCATCGTCCAGCGTATCGCTGTCAGACCGGAATTTGAATACATGGAATACTTCTTTGGAGAATAATTTCTTAATCTTGCCAATGTATTCGATTGCATCGGGCGCCTTTCCCAACTCCGTGGGATAGGTCAGCCAATGCACCATATCACTCTTTGCTAAATACTCTTCTGTAGCATATTCTACCGGAAACAGCTCGGTTTTTCTGTGCCGCTGCAGAGTATAATATGTCAAATGTGCATATTCCAAATCCCGCGCCAAGTCTTCAATAGCATTCTGCGGAACATCCCTTCCTAAGCTGAAAAGCGTGGCCACCGCGTGGTAGTTAATGTTATTATGACCGAGCTTTAGCAGCTTAAGCAGAGCAGAAATGGTCTTTTCCGTTGGGAATTCCGAGCAAAGAGCAGCAAGCAGCTCCAGCACGCCTTTGGCATCCTCGTTATCAATCGCCATCAGCCGCAGAATTTCTGACGCCATATAGTCGGACAGCTGCAGTCTTGCTTTGCCGTTTAGTTTATTAAAGTCATTCCGGTGTTTCAAAAGCCAGAGAAACAGGATGCCCTTTTGGTATTCATCGTCTGTCTGCCCTGCCCAGTAGAGAAGCTGTGTAATTTCCGTTTCCGTAATTGTTTTTTGTTTGAAAACATTCTCCACCGCATTTTCAATATAACGCTGGGGTCGTATTGTTTCAACCAGCGCCCGCAGCTTTAAGGCTTTTTCATTGGGTAAACGATCCGGAGTTCCGTCAAGCGTGACAATAATACCAAAAAGCGAGTCTGCGCAATCGAAGATGTCCGTCTTTTCACGATATGTAGCGCAATTTGGAATGTCACGGCACATATTTTCCGTTTCCCCATAGGCAAAGGTCAGGAGTGCTTCCTCATCCTCTTTAGAAAACACTTTACGGTTACGCTCCAATGTCTGCAGAAGCATGGCAAAAAGCTGCTGCTTTTCCCGATAATTTGCGATTTTCATCTGACCGATAAGTTCACTACATTGAGACATCGCCATCACTCCTTTCATTTTTATTGTACCATACAAGAAACCGAATGGCAAGAAAAACCTTCCCCTTTGGGGAAGGCGCAGTTTTTTTGTTGTCATTGCGAGGACGGCTTTGCCGTCCGTGGCAATCTCCCGGCATGCACTTTTGCATTATGCCGTAGGGACACCCGTCCTCGGGTATCCGTAAAAACCTTCCCCTTTGGGGAAGGTGGCAGCCCGTAAGGGCTGACGGATGAGGAATATATTTTTCTCCTTTATTAGAGATGGCAGATATTTGATCGGATGAGGGATTCGTTTGCATTTTCATTCCCAATGGGAACGAAAATTAAGGTTCGGCTCGGTCCAGCCCTCGCCGGCGGTGCTCGTCCGCACCGCATTTAATTCTTCGAATCCTATCTCATCCTCTACCAATAAGAAAGAGCAACTAAAAGTAGCATAAACATATGTAAGAACAACCAAGAGTACACCACTATTTCTTATAGAAGTTGATGTGCAAATGCTCCTCAATCCCAAACCGATCCATAATATAATGATTAACAATATAATTTGACGTATGCCACTGTTCGCAGGGGTGTCCTCCAATCGAGGCAGCGGTAGTTACCAAGGGTTTGCCATATTGTTTTCTTAAAACATCGGATAACTGTGAGAAAGATTCGCTTATATCATAAGTATCAGATTGGTAATACTCGAGCGGGCGAAAAACTTCAATGAATTCAATTCTCAATTTGTTGAAATGAACTCCAAACATAAGTGGAATATCACAAGCAAACGCTTTTCCCGCAAATGTAATATATCCGTTGGTAACAAGAGTATATTCAATATCTGATGCTTTTAGCGATGCAATAAAGGTCTGAGTATCCGGCGTGATAGAGATCTGGGGAAAGTCAATCACAAAAGCAGGTTTTGTTCTTTTTAAGAAAGAGAGCATAGTTGTATCACCATCCTTTAGTTGATTGTATCACAATACTGCTTATTTTACAATAATAATGAAAACCTCTCTTATCTTGGTAGACAAAAGAGGTTTCTTTTGTGGCAGAGGATGAGGGATTCGTTTGCATTTTTGCCTTTTAGGCAAAAATTAAAGTAGCCACCAGTGTTTGCACTGGTGGCAGCAGATGCCCACCGGGCATCTGCATTTTACATCTTCGAATCCCCATCCGAAGCTAAAAAATCCCCGACCGCGAATGCGGTCAGGGATTTTTTGGCAGAGGATGAGGGATTCGAACCCCCGCGAACGGAGTCAGAGTCCGGTGTGCTACCGTTACACTAATCCTCTATCGGGACCTTGTTTATTATACGCAAAAATTACCAAATGTCAAGACTTTTTCCATAAAAAGTTTTGCCTTTCTTATTCTTCCCAAGGGAAGGGCTTTCCATTCAGCACATTTTGGCGAATGTATCGAAAAGTCTCCTTTTCGCCCTGCTCCTTCAGCATCAGCAGCAGATAGTCCAGCTCCCGGGCAGTTTGGGGATGCATCCGCTGTTTTTCGATGCTGCCGGTGAAATATGCCAGCGCAGAGCCGTCGGTATATTTATCTCCCTGATAGACCTTGCAGGCTGCCCGGCGATCCATTACCATTTCTACGAGATACTTTCTCGGCATAGGCACCGGCTCATACTGCCGCGTCGCCATATTCATATCCGTCCAATATTCGTAATGGTGGCGGTTTCTGCCCTTATGGTGCATCCAGGCGTCGCTATATCCTTTGTCCTCACGCTCCGCGGCATTGGGGCTGCGGTTGCCCTGATAGTAGCGCATACCGCTTCCAAATTCCGTGGGAGAATACTTAGATAAATCGTGTGTAATGCCCTGCCAGATAAGACCTACCCGGAAACAACCGTCCATCACCAAAAATTTATGCTTTGTGATGGTGCAAAAATGGCGAAATGCCTTCATTTTCTCACTTCCGTTTCTACGCCCCATTATATGCCCGGCGTGAGAAAAATGCAAGCATTTTTAGGACAGCATTTGCGCCAAAGCAACGAAGCACAAGCAACGAAGCACCCGCAATCTTTCGTTGACAATTATCACCTACTGTGCCATAATAGATTTGGAGAAAGTTTATGCCTGTATTTTTTCAATGCACTGACTTTTGATGCGCACATTTTAGATTGTTTTCCATCAAGGGGGATTTATCAATGAAAAAAACTTTATGGATCATTTTAGCATTGATGGTTTGCGCATTTGCGTTTTCCTCGTGCAGAGAAGGTGATAGCTCGACGAATCCGCCC
>SVLR01000058.1 GCA_015067785.1 Oscillospiraceae bacterium | reverse complement strand
AGTTATAGCCATCAGCGTACTCAGCGCCCTTCATCAGACCGATACCGACCTGGCCGTCCCAAGAACCGCCGTAGCAGATCTGGAACATGTCGCCTGCGTACATCTTCAGGGTGATGGTGTAAACGTTAGCGCCTTCAACGTCTTCCTTAGTCATAGTCAGAGCGTTGGCAGCATTGGTGTGGTCCCAGTTCGCCTGCAGCATATCGCCGGCACCGGTACCGATCAGGTAGTAGGAGTTGGTGTCCTCAGTATAAGCATCGGACTTGAAAGCTGCAAAGATGTCGGTGTCAGCTTCGATGGCCTTCTCAAAATCGAAGGGCTCGGTCAGAGAAGCTTCAGCATACCAACCGGTGAAGGTCTTGCCTTCAACGACAGGTTCCCAAGCGGTCAGCTTGGTGCCTTTTTCAACCTCTTCCTCTTTGAGGAGCTTGCTGCCCTGATACCAACTAACAGTTACGGTGTTAGCGGGCTCGGTGGGCTCGCCGCCCAAGAAGGGCAGATCAAAGGGGAGCTCGAAGGGGAGCTCACAACCTGCAAGGCAGGTCAGGGAAAGCGCGAGAATCATAACGAGTGCGAGAATCTTTTTCATATCCTTGCTCCTTTAATAAAAATTTTGGCCTTTCAGCCTTTTGGGGATATCTGCCATAAAAGCAAATTTATCCCTATGTGCATATTGTATAATTCCCGCAGCGGAAAGTCAAGGGAATTTGACAACTTTTACCCATCGCATAATGTACAAAATACTGCGTAATTTTTGTGTAAATTGCGCAAATTTTTAGTGAATATTTCGAAAAATTTCAAAAGCATTTCGTAAATAACCCCTCTGCATCGGTTTTTCTTCCCGAAACAGAGGGGCTTTCTATGTTAAATAATGTATACGGTCCTTTATCTCTTGCCGGCAACGACAGCTTCGCGGATCTCCCGGGCAAAGCTGTCGGTCAGCATATCTTCCCGATAACGCCAACTCCAGTTATTAACGCTCAGGATGCCGGGACAGTTCATACGCGTGTCTGCGCCGGTGCCAAGCAAATCCTGTAAGGGGAAGATCACATATTTGGCACAGCTCAGGTATGCTATCTGAATCACCGCTTTTCTCGCCTTATGCATCAGCGCGGCATCGTCTATCTCTTCCGGATCAAAGGTAAACTCCACATCCCACTTTTCGCACTCGGCAGCAAGGTCTGTATAGAAGATCTCCCGCTGCTGGGGCGTCTGACCCTCCAAATGCTCAATAAAGGTGGCATTGTCGTGGGTGCCTGTATACACAACGCAGTTTTCATCATAATTGGAGGGCTTGAACTCGTGATCCGGGTTGCCGTCAAAGGCAAACTCCAAAATCTTCATGCGGGGATAGCCGGTGTTTTCCATCAGGCGGTACACGCCCTCATCCAGAACACCCAGATCTTCCGCCACAATTCGCCAGTCCAGCTTGTCTTCAAACAGCGCTTCCTTAGGACCGTCACACCAACGGCCCTTTCTTGCGTTCTCACTGCCTGCAGGAACGGCATAGAAGCGGTCAAAGCCACGGAAATGGTCGATACGAACCACATCGTACATAGAAAGGGCCTTTTGCAGCCGCCGGGTCCACCAGGCGTAGCCGTCTTCCTTCATTTTCACCCAATTATATAAGGGATTTCCCCAAAGCTGGCCGTCCTCGCTGAAATAATCCGGAGGAACACCTGCAACCTCCGTCGCCTTTCCCTCGCTGTCCAGCAGGAAAAGCTCCGGATGCGCCCAAACCTCTGCGCTGTCGTCGGATACATAAAGGGGCATATCGCCCATGATCTCCACGCCGCGGCTGTTGGCATAGTCCTTCAGCGCTTTCCATTGACGGAAGAATTCGTACTGGGTAAACTGCCAGAAGAGCACCGCGTCCGCATTCTCCGTCAGGAATTTTTGAAGTGCTTCTTCATCACGGGTGCGGTAGCGCTCCTCCCAAGCAGAAAGGGCCTGCCAATTATGGGCTTCCTTCAGCGCCATAAAGGCAGAAAATTCGCTGTATTCCCCGGCTTCCACAAATTCCCGGAAGGCAGGGGTATTTTTATCAAAACGGGTAAAAGCCAGCTTCAGCAGCGGAATGCGCTTATAAAACAGTGTCTCATAGCTGACCCGGCAGGGAGCGCCGTCCCAGGTGGGGTATTCGCAGGTATATTCCTCCGCCTCTTCCTTTGTAAGCAAGCCCTGAGCGATCAGGGTATCAATATCAATTAAGTACGGACTGCCTGCGGTGGCGCAGGAGGAAGAGTAGGGAGAGTCTCCGTAGCCGGTAGGCACCAACGGAAGTACCTGCCATATACTCTGTCCGGCTTTTGCTAAAAAATCCACAAACGCTTTGGCATGCACGCCAAAGCTTCCCACGCCGTAAGGCGAAGGCAATGCCGTAACAGGCAATAAAACACCGGCATAACGCGATTCCATTCTGCGTTCCCCCTTAGATCGTTCTGTGTTTCGAAAAAATTTCGGTTTTTCCATAGTATTTTATCATATTTTCCTCTGCTGTCAAGGGATTCCCGCTTCACAAAAGGACTTTCTCGTCCTATTTTTCGTCAAAAAGCTGAATCCACAGAAAAGTATATTGGATTTTTTGTAGTTTTCTCAAAAAGTCGTTGTCAAATCTGAAAAGCTATGTTATAGTAAAAAAGAAGTCATTCGTTAAGTCTTCGGAAAAAGCAGCAGTTTTCTACTGCTTGTTTCGAAAACAGAAAGCAGAGAGAAAGCTTATGACAATTAAAGAGATCGCAACCCACTTAGGACTGTCCCAAAGTACCGTTTCCAAAGCGCTGAACAACGCTTCCGATGTCAGTGCAGAGACCCGCGACCGGGTAAACGGCTATGCCAAATCTGTTGGCTTTTCTCTAAAACGCAACAGCGATTCCAAGCGCATCTGCGTTATTTTTGAGAATATGGACTCCAGCAGCACCGCCCAGGTGAGCTACCATGTGCTTACCGGCTTCCAGCAGGCAGCAAACAACTATCGTTATGAGGTGGTCGTAGAGCATTGCACCAGCAAAAATCCCCCCAATCTCAAAAAACTCTGCCACGAGAACAATTTCTGTGCTCTGATGATCCTGGGTACCAAGCTGGACAGTCCTCTTATTAAAGAGTTGGAATCCGCCAACATCACCGCGATGCTGATGGACTCTTATGTAAAAAACCCCAAGGTCTCCTGCGTCAGCAGCGACAATATCAACTCCGTTGCCGCCATTGTGGAGCATCTTACCCAATTGGGACACCGCAAGATCGGTTTTTTGGGCGGTGACAGGGAATCCGTAGTCACCCGTGAGCGGTTTTCCGGATACTTGGTCGGTCTTATCGAGGCGAACATAGAATATAATGGTGCCTATGTGCGTTACGGCAACTACACAGAAGCCTGCGGTCTGGACGCAGCGGATTATTTTTCAGAGCTGGGCGTCACCGCCGTGGTATGCGCCTCTGATCTGATCGCCATCGGCCTCATTAACGGTCTTAAACGGCACAGCCTCCGTGTTCCCGAGGACATTTCCGTTACCGGCTTTGACGATTTAGATGTGGCGCGTTACTTCTCCCCTGCCCTGACGACCGTCAAGCAGGATTTCATCTCCCTTGGCGAAAACGCTTTTACCCTACTGCGTCAGGCGATCAAGGGTAACAAGGTCAAGCGTGTGACGATCCACACCGAACCCATTTTCCGTGATTCCACTGCTTCCGTCAAGGAGCAGTGAATATAGCAATCCCCAATATTCTACGCGAGGTGACATTATGAAAAACTTCAATCGCATCCTATCCCTGTTCTTAGTAATGACCATGCTTCTGTCCCTGATGGTCGGCTGTGTCAAACCGAACACCGGAGACCCTACTGATCCCTCTGAGCCCACCGAGGGTCCCAGCTGGCGTCCCCCTGCAGACGAGTACACCATTCCTATGGAAGAAGGCTACAACCAGATCACCTTCTACTGGTCTCATCCCGGCTCCATCGATGACTGTGACCTTTGGGCATGGTGGGACGGCAAAGAAGGCAGCGGTAATGTCTTCCACCCCTGTGAGTACGGCGGCAAGGTCGTGCTGAACATTCCCGAGGGCGTTGAGCAGGTTGGCTTTATCGTTCGTACCGGCTGCTCCGAGCCCGGCGGCTCCTCCTGGGGCGAAGCTACCAAGGACGCAACTTCCGAAGATCGCTTTGCGGTTATCGACGGCAAAGAGACCTTCATTTTCCTGAAGAGCGGCGATGCCGCCCAGTATTCCAGCAATGACGGAGGAAAGACCCTCACAATGATTAAGAAGTTTACCCTTGCGGGTATGATTGACCCCCACAAGATCCAGTACAGCCTGACCCCCAAGACCGCCATCACCAAGTACAGCCAAGTCAAGGTCTATGAGGGCGACAAGGAACTGACCATTCTGGATATCACCAATATGGGCAAGGAGGTCCTCTCCGGCATCATTGAAGTCGAAGAGACCTTGGATATCTCCAAGAACTACCGCGTAGTCATCGAGGGCTACGGTGAAAAGGCAGTTGTCCCCACCTCTATCTTCGACAGCGATTACTTTATTGAAAACTACACCTATGACGGCGATGATCTTGGTGCGATCATCAATGGCAATAGCACCACCTTTAAGGTATGGGCACCCACCGCATCCAAGGTCGTTCTGAATCTCTTCACCTCCGGTCATGAAGGCACCGCTTACGAGAGCGTGGAAATGACCAAGGGTGAGCGTGGCGTATGGTCTCACACCGCCGCTTGCGGCCACGGCACCTATTATACATACTCTGTAACTACCTCTGTGGGTACGCAGGAAGCCGTTGACCCCTACGCAAAGGCAGCCGGTCTTAACGGCAACCGCGGCATGGTCGTGGATCTGTCCAAGACCAATCCCGAGGGCTGGGGCGCAGCCTTCTCCACCGGCATCAAGAGCTACTCCGACGCTACCATCTGGGAGGTCCATGTAAGAGACTTCTCCAACAAGATCGCTTCTTCCCAGTATAAGGGCAAGTACCTTGCCTTTACCGAGCGCGGTCTCGTCAATGAGCACGGCAAGAGCGTTGGTGTTGACTACCTTGTCGAGCTGGGCATCAACTATGTCCACCTGCTGCCCGTTTACGACTATGCAACCGTAAACGAAGCCGATCCCGACAGCCAGTTCAACTGGGGCTATGATCCCAAAAACTACAATGTTCCCGAAGGCAGCTACTCCACCGATCCTTATAACGGTGAAGTCCGTATCCGCGAGTATAAGGAAATGGTCAAGGCACTCCACGAAGCCGGTATCGGCGTAGTTATGGATGTGGTTTACAACCATACCTACGATGCAAACAGTTCCTTCAACAAGATCGTTCCTTATTACTACTACCGCTACACCGCTTCCGGTGCAAACTCCTCCGCTTCCGGCTGTGGTAACGACACCGCTTCCGAGCGTTATATGTACGGCAAGTTTATGGTCGACTCCGTCCGCTACTGGGCTGAGGAATACGATCTGGACGGCTTCCGCTTTGACCTGATGGGTCTGCACGACCTTGCTACTATGCAGGAGGTCGAGGCTGCTGTCCATACCGTTAACCCCGAGGCCATCATCTACGGCGAAGGCTGGACTATGGGCTCCACCATTGACGGCAGCCCCATGGCAAACCAGACCCAGATCAGCAAGATCAAGCCCACCAACGGCGCCATCGGCAGCATCGCCGTATTTAACGACGCCATCCGCGACGGTCTGAAGGGCAGCGTATTTAACGTCACCTCCAAGGGCTACATCAGCGGCAACGGTGCAGGTTCTCTTCCCTCCGTCCTCTTCGGCATCCGCGGCGGCACCGGTGCTGGCGCAAGCTGGAAGGTCAACGACGCAATGGTCGTCAACTATATGAGTGCCCACGATAATAACACCCTGTGGGATAAGCTGCTCCTTTCCAACGGCGACAACTCCGTTTCCGAGCGACTGGCAATGAACCGTCTGGGCGCAACGCTTTTGATGGTCTCCAAGGGCATCGTCTTCTTCCAGGCAGGCGAAGAAATGCTGCGCACCAAGGACGGTGACGAGAACAGCTACAAGTCCAGCGATGCCATCAACAACATCAACTGGTCTGTTCTGAAGGACGGCACCGACGAATATAATATGATGTTGTTCTACAAGGACATCATCCGCGTCCGCAACACCTACGGCATCTTCAAAACCCTCAACACCGCTGTTATGTCCTCTGAGCTGGGTAGTGGCAGAGCTGCCATCACGCTGGATAACCACGCCGGCGCTAAGGCTCTGGTCATCACGAACCCCACCGGTGACACAATGACCTATAATCTCTCCGGCGAGTGGAATATGGTCATTGACGGCGTTGCAGCTATGGGTAGCCCCAAGGCCTGCAGCGGCACCATCACCATCCCCGCTTACACCGGTGTTGTTCTGCTGAACTCCAGCGCACTGGCTGGCTAATCTACAGCAAAGCTACATAAACAACCGCGGCACGGAATTACCGTGCCGCGGATTCAGTCTGTCAAAAAACCCCAGTTTTCGTTAGGCGAAAACTGGGGTTTTGGTGTATTTGGGTGTAAATATAAGCAATATTTGCGAGAAAGCGGTAGAAGCAGCAGAGAACGACATTGGCCTAACTCTATGCGTAGGCGATTTGATGGACTGGGGCATGTTTCCCCACGAAACGATCCAGTGGTTTAAGAATCACAATACCGTTACTGTCAGTGGCAACCATACCGGGAGCTGATTGCCCTTTGGAACAGGGTGTCCGGGAGCCTGCGGGACAAGAGACCACCTACCTCTCCCGCTGCATTAACCATATGACCGCAGAGGATGTAGATTTCCTGCGTTCCCTCCCTATGAACGCAGTTGTAACCATCGATGGCTATACGTATTACCTCAAACATGCCCATGACGAGTCTCTAAGTCCTGAGGCCTTGCTACGTGCAATGGGCGATTGGCAAAGTCAACCCCTCTTTGAACCAATATGGACAGAAAAGGTTGGTGGTGAACACCCTCTTGGTGTCCACAGAATCATTCTCGGTCATTCCCACCAATGCTGGATGCATATGGTGCGGGGCGGGAGTTTATTCCTTAACCCTGGCAGCATCCACTATCGGCTTTCCTATGACACCATTGAACCTGGCGCAGACTATATCGTAATCATCGACGGTGTGCCGATGATGAAGCACGTAGACTATCCTACCGCAGAGGTGAGAGAAATGCTAAAGGATTGCCACTTTCTCCCACACCTACAAGAGATGGCTCATTCCTTCTCCCACTCGCGCATTGATGAATCATAACCACCGGCCGTGCCGGTGGTATGCACAGGCCCCCTTAGGGCCTACAACCTACGAGCCTATAGGCTCATCGAATTTTCTTTCGCTTGCGTGTTTTGCCCCACCACCGCAAATGCGGTAATTAGCGCACCGAAGGCTCCCTTGTGTAAAGGGTAGATTTCCCCGTTAGCGGGGAAAATGTCCGCAACGCGGACAAAAGGGGCGCGGGCCCGGCAGGGCTGTCAGCCGATCAGGCTGACTGAGGGATTGACACTATGAGAAC
>SVLR01000057.1 GCA_015067785.1 Oscillospiraceae bacterium | reverse complement strand
CCATTCGTCAAGTTAATTTAGTCATTTTTCTACATTTGACTAAATTGATCTTACTTAAAAGCCATATACTGCAGCACAGCAAGATGCAACAACAAATTTAGCAGCCCTTACTTAAAGCAGCAAAAATGGGGAAAAGCTTTTTCACTTCTCCCCATTTTTTCATATCTTTTTGTGGAACAATCCGTGCCGGTTGTAATAGACAGGCAGTTCTTCCTTCAATTTGTTGTGTTGTATTATCTACCGCATTCGGACGATATCATTAAGGCTTGTCCATAAGCAGTATTTCTTAGTTCAGCTCTGCAAAAAGGCTTTTGCAGGCAGGATAGATTTTCTTAAACTGCTGGTATCTTGCCTCATATTTGGCGACAAGTTTAGCTTCCGATTTTACGGTATTGGCCACAGCACACAGCTTCTCACAGCAAGCCTTAACGCTGTCGTATTCGCCACAAGCGACCATTGCGAGCATTGCACCGCCCATACCGGGGCCTTGCTCAGAAACGGGGATTTCCAGCTCACAATTGAGGACATTTGCAAAGATCCTTTGCCAAAGCTTGGACTTTACACCACCGCCGCAGATTTTTGAGCTGTTGATGGTGATACCGAGGCTTCTTGCCACCTCAACGCTGTCACGGATGGCGAAGGCTACGCCCTCCAAGACAGCCTGTGTCAGGTCGGCTCTTGTGGTATCCATGGTCATTCCGATGAATGTACCTCTTGCATTGGTATCGTTGATAGGACTTCTCTCACCCATCAGGTAAGGCAGGAAATAGACGTGATTTTCGCCCAACTTATCCTCTGTAATGGGTGCTTGCTCCGCGGCATAATCCTTGGTCTTGAAAATGTCGTCCATCAGCCACTTGTTGCAGCTTGCAGCAGAGAGCATACAGCCCATCAGGTGCCAGCCGCCGTCTGCGTGGGCAAAGGCGTGGAGCGCATTGGTATCATCTACACCGAAACTCTCGGAAGAAATGAACACCGTACCGGAAGTGCCGATACTGATATTACAGCCGCCCTCCCCTACGACACCCGTTCCTACTGCCGCTGCGGCATTATCACCCGCACCCGCACAGACTGTTACATTTTCAGGGAGACCCAGCTGCGTAGCCACGGAAGGCATCACAGTACCAATAGGTGCAAAGCTTTCAAAGAGCGCAGGCATCTGTGCTTCTGTGATACCGCAAATCTCCAGCATTTCCTTTGACCAGCACTTATGTTCTACATCAAGCAGAAGCATACCGGAGGCATCGGAATAGTCACAGCTATGCACCCCGGTGAGGATATAGTTGATATAGTCCTTGGGGAGCATAATTTTTGCGATCTTAGAGAAATTCTCAGGCTCATTCTCTTTCATCCAGAGAATTTTGGGGGCAGTAAAACCGGCAAAGGCAATATTTGCGGTGAGCGCAGACAGCTTCTCCTTGCCAATTTCGTTATTGAGATAATCCACTTGCTTTGCGGTGCGTCCGTCGTTCCACAAAATGGCGGGACGGATGACATTATCGTTTTCGTCCAACACCACAAGGCCGTGCATCTGTCCGCCGCAGCCGATACCCGCAATTGAAGCTGCATCAAAGCCCTTCAGCAGCTCAGGAACTCCCTCATAAAGTGCCTTTTTCCAATCCTCGGGATTCTGCTGACTCCAACCGGGCTGGGGAAACTCCAAGGGATATTCCTTGGACACCACATTTTTGATGTTACCTTCTCCGTCCATCAGCAAAAGCTTCATTGCGGATGTACCCAGGTCAATACCAATATATAACGCCATTGTTTCCACTCCAATCTGTAAATTTTGGGTTGTTATCGATAACAATATTAACAAACCAAAAGATTGTTGTCAACATCTTTCCTTATTTCCAAAAAGCTTAACAGAGTATTGACAAATCTACCGATTTTAGATAAAATTACTATGTGAACGATAACATAGGAGGCGTGTATTATGAACAATTACGAAATGCTTCGAACCCTGAAAAACCGGCAAGGCGCGTTCTGCGAACGGGTCTATGCAGAGCTTGCTTTTGCAGATGCATATAATAGTTCCTACGGATGCGGATTCGATGAAGATATCCATCAACAATTGGAGAAAGCAATGGCCTGCCCCCATCCCACGGCAGATGACATAAACGCAATGGAAGTTTCCCTCGCTCCCCTTGGTAAGAAGATCAAGGAGATGACCGTACTTGCCGTTTCCCATGCTCACCTCGATATGAACTGGATGTGGAGCTATGACGAAACTGTTGCCATTACTCTCTCTACCTTCCGTTCCATCCTCAATTTCATGAAGGAGTTCCCAGACTTTACCTTCTCCCAGTCTCAGGCATCTACCTATCGCATCGTAGAAAAATACGACCCCGATATGCTCGATGAGATCCGCAAATATGTGAAAGAAGGTCGTTGGGAGCCTACCGTCAGTTCTTGGGTAGAGACCGACAAGAATATGCCCGCCGGAGAGACCCTCTGCCGCCATATTCTCTATGCCAAGAACTATATGCAGGAGTTGTTCGGCATTGACCCCGATGATCTCAAGCTGGACTTTGAGCCGGATACCTTCGGACATAATGCCAATGTGCCTCAGATCCTAAACGCCGGTGGCGTGCAGTACTATTACCACTGCCGCGGCTATGAGGGTCACCACATTTACCGCTGGCAAAGCGGTGACAGCGAGGTGCTTGCTTACCGGGAGCCTGTGTGGTATAACGCTGCAATCACTCCCAATGATTTCGTGTATATGCCGGAATTCGCCAAGAAAAACGGCATTTCTACCCTTCTTAAGGTTTACGGTGTGGGCGACCACGGCGGTGGCCCTACTCGCCGCGATCTGACTCGTCTGATGGATATGATGACTTGGCCGCTGCTGCCTACCATTCAGTTTGGTACATACCGGGAGTTTTTCGCCACCCTGGAGGAAAAACGGGACAGCTTCCCCGTGGTATGCGGTGAGCTCAATTCCTTTGCCACCGGCTGCTACACCACCCAGACTCGTATCAAGCGTTTCAATAAGCTTTGCGAAAAGCAGCTTTATGAGGCAGAAGTATTTGATTCTTTCCGGCGTATGCAGGGCATTTCCTATGCAGACGGCACCTCCTTCCGGGAGGGCTGGGAGCATGTGCTCTTTAACGACTTCCATGACATTCTCCCCGGCTCCGGTGTTATCGGTACCCGGGAGCACGCTCTGGGAAAATATCAGGAGTGCCTTGGCATTACCACCGCCAAAAAGAGCCGCGCCCTTGCCGCTCTTGCCGCCACTATCGACACCTCTGCTCACGGCATCTGTGCCGATTCCGACAGCACCAGCGCAGGCGCAGGCGTAGGCTTCTGCCACACCGCCGGTGTATTCGCCTATGCCGACCGGAACAACAACGGCAAAAACCGCATCTATCACCTCTTTAACAGCACTGCTTTCCCCTACCGCACCCCCTCTACCGTCACCGTTTGGGATTACCCCGGCGACTTGAGCGACGTAGATGTGACTGTAAACAGTGAGAAAGTCTCTTATCAGCTGCTGGATAACCGTCCTATGTTCTACTGGACCCACGAGTACCAGCGTATGGCTGTGGATGTGACTGTCCCCGCCTTCGGCTACACCACCGTGGTCATCCGTCCCAAAACCGAGGGTTCTATCCCCTATTTCTTCCCGCCTGAACCCCGACTGGATCGTGACGACGGCTTTGTGCTTGAAAATGACCTGCTCCGTGTGGAGCTGGACACCATGGATTGCTCCATCCGCCGCTTCACCGATAAGCGCACCGGAAAGGACTTGCTAAATGGCAAGAGCGCCTATTTCCGCCTCATTACCGAGGATGCCTCTAAGGAAATGACCGCTTGGATCGTAGGCCGCTACGCAAAGACGGAAAATCTTACCGATGGTGTCATCGTCCGTCCCTATGAGTACATTAAGGGCGAGCTGGTGCAGAGCGTCACCTATACCGTTCCCTTCCACCATTCCAGCCTGCGAGTCACCATTTCCTTGGAGAAGAATTCTCCCATGGTCACTTTCCGTTGCAGCTGTGACTTTGGCGAAAAGCCTGTACCTCACCAGACTGTGCCCCAGCTTGGCGTTTACATTCCTTGCGACATTCCCGATGGTAAATACATCGGTGATATTCCTTTCGGTCACGTACAGCGCACCATCCGAGAGATGGATATGCCCAGCCTCAACGGCGTAATGGCAGACACCGGACATGGCAATCTGTTCGTTATCAGCAACTCCAAGTACGGCTTCCGTACCACAAAGGATGGCATTTCCATCACCCTTATTCGCGGCAGCTATGAGCCTGACCCGCTGCCCGACTTTGGTGTCAGTGAATTTGATTTTGCCATCGGTACTGCCGAGGATACCGCAGAATTTGACCAGTGTATCACCCTTTACGGCCACCCCTGCAGCGAAGTACCGATGCAAAATACCGTGGGCACCCTCCCTGAAACCGGCAGTTTCCTGAATGTAGAGGGTGCAAACCTTGTGGCTCTCAAGCTGGCAGAAAACGGCAGTGGCTATATTCTGCGGCTTTCCGGCTGTAAAGCAAGCGCCGCCATCACTTTCCCCTTCCCCATCGCCTCTGCCGCCCTGTGCGACATCAGCGAAAGAAGTATCCGTTCCATTGCCCACGAGGGTGGCCGCGTTGTTCTCGATGAGGCCACAGGTGTAGTCACCATTCGCGTTGAAAAGGAGTAATCACTATGCTTTATAAACCCCAAGAAGAGCGTCTTTGGGACTGCTGGATCTATCCCCACGAGGGAAAATACTATATGTATCATCTGAGCCTTTCCCCCGAGCAGTACGGCAAAGGTGGCTGGGATGGTATCAGTCTTGCCATTTCTGACGATCTAGTCCACTGGAAAGAGTATGGCCGTATCTTTGAAAAGCACCCGGAGGCTGAGTGGATCGGCACAGGCATGATCCAGAAAAAGGGCGATCTTTATATTATGAACTTTTCCGAGGAGCGACCCGCAGGCAGGCAAAATATCTATTTTGCTACCAGTCGTGACCTCATTCACTGGGAACGGACTGATCACGTATGCGCCCCTGACGGTGAGCACTACATGAATGCCCCCACCGACTCCTCCAGTGCTTATCCCCGCTGGGACTCTTTAGGTGTCATTGACGGCTTGGAGGATAAGCCCGGCCCTTACTACGCCTTCCTTACCGCCAGCGCTAAAAAGGTAAAAAATATGAATAAAAACGGCGGTTTGGGTCTTGTAACCAGTGAGGACGGCTTCAACTGGAAGTGCCTTCCCAACGCTTTTCCGGATACAGATATGTTTCCCCAATTTGAAGTGCCGGAGCATGTGGAAATAAACGGCCGGCACTATATAACCTTCTGTACCAGCAGCTACCTGTCCCATCGCTTTGACCGCTATTCTGACGATATGGCAGGCGGCACCTTCTATGTGGTTTCTGACAATCAGCTTGGCCCTTACCGCCTCCCCGACGGCGATTATATGCTCCAAGGCACCCGCAACAATCCCAGTGTCAGCATGGTCACCGTAGGCCGCCCCCTGAAGGTGGGTGATCAGGTTTTCTATTACCATATCTGGGGCGATAATGGTCCCGAGGGCTGGGGCGCAACCGTCAAGCTTTTGGAGGAAGAGAGTCCCTACAAGCTGCGTCTGCGCTACAATCCCATCAACGATAGTCTAAAGGGAAAGCTCTTGGCAACCACTGCTGATGTTCTAAAGGATTTGCAGTTTGTCAAGCATCCTGGGCGGATCCCCCCCATCAAGCTCACCTTACAGGAGAATATGTTTTTTGAGAGCCTTGGAACAGCCGCCGCTCTTCGGGCACCCACTCTTAGTGGCAGCACCGGATCCAGCCTAAATACCGATCTCTCCGACGGTCGCTTTATTACCTTCGATTTGGATATCGAAAGCGGTGAAGGCGGCGGTATCTACTTTGAGAGCGAAAATGGCACACGGCTCGGTGTTATGCTGAACCGAAAGCGCCAACGTTTGGAATTTGGCTTCATCAACGAGGGCTGGGGTCCCAATATGCTCATCTGTAACGATGTGATTCAGAAATTCACTATCGGTGAGCATTCCAAAGTTAAGATTCTCGCTCGGAAATGGTTTATCGAGGTCTACATCGACGACATTTATGTTTCCTCCTGGCGTCCTGCTCAGCAGATCAACCCCAACCAATTTGGCTTTTATTTAGAGGACTGTACAGGAAAGCTGTCGAATTTAGAGGTTTGGCAAATGGTTTAATGGTTGCAAAATTCGGTCACTTGTGCTATAAATAGAAAAGTTACCAAATTTTACCATATACCGCTGGAGGATCAATACCGTGGCAGATATTAGTATTAAGGATGTAGCCATGCGGGCAGGCGTTTCTACAATGACCGTTACCCGCACCATCAATAACCCGGAACTGGTGAAAGAGTCCACCCGGGAGAAAGTGCAGGCCGTGATCCGCGAGCTGGGCTATGTGCCTGATCGGACAGCCATGGCGCTGCGCTCTGGCAAATCAAAAACCGTAGGACTGACCCTCTTTGACATTGAAAACCCCTTTATCAGCAAATTAGTTATGCATATGGACCGGCGGCTCCAAAAACGGGGCTATTCGGTGCTTCTGTCCTTTGTTAACGAAGAAGTCAGCGACGATTACGACATCTATTCCAGTCTGCGGCGGTTTAATGTAGACCTTTCCATCTTCATTCCCACCAAGCGCAGTCAGATGGTAGCTGACCTCTCCCCGGAAGCCGCCGCCAAATGCCTGCAGCTGTTCCGGATGGGCTACAGCGGTATGGACGCCTTTATTGTGGACGATATTTACGGTGCTTATCTTGGCACCAAACATCTTCTGGAAAACGGACACGAACGGATCCTGCTCATCGATTACCACCAGCGGATGCCGCTGTATCGCGACCGGGGCTATTACCGGGCCTTTCAGGAAATGGGCATTGCCTACAATGAGAATATGGTGTTGAAGCTGGCCGAATTTTCTGACGAGGAACACGCCCCGAAAATTCGGCAGGCCATCCTGGAGAAAAAGCCCACCGCCATTCTTGCCGTTACCCAAAAGCTTTGCGAGACCAGCATCACCGTTATTAACGAACTGGGACTTAAGATCTGTGATGATATCAGCCTGATCGGCTACGACGATACGGTCCTTGCCCAACACCTTGGCATCACCACTGTGGCACACCCCTTTGACGAAATGATCGAAAAAATGGTGCAGTGGACCATTGATAAAATTAACGGTACCAGTCCGGCTGAGATTTCACACATTAAGATCAAACCCTTCCTACAAATGCGAAACAGCGTTAAAAATATCAAAGAATAAAACAATTTGGCTCTCCCTTTGGGAGAGCCAAATGCAGTCTGTCAAAGAACCCCTGTTTTCATTAAGCGAAAGCAGGGGTTTTGGTGTATTTGGGTGTAAATATAAGTAATATCTGCGAGAAAAAGGTGTTATTCCAACTCCAATTTGCCAGCTTTTTCAGGTTCATGGCAGCATATTTAAGCCTGACCCATCTTGTGACTGCGGCCAAGCCTCTATGATGTGTATATCGCATCGCGTGCTTTTCTTTCGCATCCGCAAAGACTCGCTCAATCGTTTCTTTGCGCTGTGCATAAATCTTTTTCGCACGCTCCGTCTTCCGTATCTGCTCTACTATATCCAGATACTCCTGCCAAGTGTAGGTGTCATTTACAGGGTCGTAGGTATACTCCCAAGGTTTATATCTGTCCTGGTTTCCGTTATATCTTGTGTAGGGTAATACTGGTACTTTACCGTCATCTAAAGTTTTCTTTGCAATCCAAGGAGTCTTATATCCGGC
>SVLR01000056.1 GCA_015067785.1 Oscillospiraceae bacterium | reverse complement strand
TCCTTCATATATAATAACGGGGCGCACAAAGAATTGCAACAGGAAGAGCGCTTGTTTCGGCAAAATTCTTTTTCAAACTTAATATTCCCGGATGTGGCTCAGTTTGGTAGAGCGCTTGCTTTGGGAGCAAGATGCCGCAGGTTCGAATCCTGTCATCCGGACCACACAAAAGGAACTGCCCTCTACGGGTAGTTCCTTTTATGTTTTCCTGTTGAAGAATCGGAGATGCGGCAGCTTGCGAGCAAAGCAAGGCACTTGCTTTGGGCAAAATGCTTGTCCGCTGCCGGTGGCAGATGAAGGACGAGCATTTTGGTGCAGCGGTCGATAAAATCAAGGAAAAGCGTAAGCCCGCAGATTTTATCGGGCACCGCAAACCGGCGGCGTAGCCGAAGATGCCGCAGGTTCGAATCCTGTCATCCGGACCATTTAGCCAAAGATTGCCCTTGCGGTAATCTTTGGCTAAATCTGTTTTTAATCAGGATTCGAATAATCTAAACGCAACGCGGACGAGCGTTGCCGCCGACGGCTGGACGGAGGCGAACCTCTATCTGCACCGCAAGGTGCAGATGCAAACGAATCCTGTCATCCGGACCAAAGCCTAAAGGCAACACCTTTGGGGCTTTACCTATTACCGCTTCACTTTTCACTAAAAATGCTTTTAATTTGCATTTTTTGTCGAAATGTTGTATAGTACCCATTGGGTGATAATTATGTTTTTTGTAACTGACAATAACATACCGGAAGGCGTGGGGTTTCAGACCTTTGGTCTAACACACATCCTCTGGCTTTTGGCAGGTTTTGTTTTTTGCGTTGCCGCCTGCATTTTCTACCGCAGGCTTTCGGAGGGCAAACGGAAAACGGTAAGAACTGTGCTGGGTACATACATCTTCCTGCAGGAGATTTTAAAGAACCTGGTGCTTCTTTGCCTGGGCGAATTCAGCTGGGGGCATCTCCCCTTTCACCTTTGCGGCATCAACATTTTACTGATATTCTTTGATGTGATCAAGCAGACAAAGGTAGTCAGAAGTTTTCTGTATTATTTCTGCATCCCCGGTGCTGCACTGGCATTGCTTTTCCCGAACTGGACCGATATGCCTGTATGGAACTTCTTCCATCTTCACAGCTTTACGATCCACATTTTGCTGATTCTGTATCCTATGCTGCTGGTCACCACCAGGGAGGTATCCACAGACCTGAAGTCTGCCCTTCAGGGGACGGCTCTGCTTGTTGCTATGGCGATCCCTGTGTACGGTCTGAATCTGCTTTGGGACACCAATTTTATGTTTTTAATGGAGCCGGATTCCGGCAATCCTCTGGAACTGTTTGAACAGCTTTTAGGCTCTCACCTTTGGGGCTTCCCCATCCTTTTGCCCATCGTGATCCTTCTGATGTATATCCCCGCCAGAATATTCATAAACCGAAAAGCTTCCTCCAAAGTGGGCAGCTGATTTTTGAAAAAGGCAGATTGGAAAAGGCAGGATTCAGATACGAAATACAGTGAAATCCTATATACATAATCTCCCCTTTTGCGGATAAACTAAGGCAAAAAGGAGTGGTTTTATGGATGGGAAAGAGCTTGTAAAGCAGACCCTGGATCAGATCCCTCAGGCAAACGCAAATGCAAAGCGGATCGTCGGTCTTGTCAAAGAAGGCGGCAGGATCACCGGTTATCAACTTTCTGACAACTCTGTTGTGGAAAAGCAGCAGGCGGTTAATATGGCAAAACAGGGAAGAATCGCCGGTGTGGGCATTGCCCACCGGGGAGATACGGAATATCTGAAATCCGTCCCCGACGGAAGCGAGAACAACAATCTGGGCAACCTCCCTTCTGTTTCTCCTTAAGTAACTGGAAAAACTTACTGCTTGAAAAACGGTTACAAAAAGGTTACAATGCATTTGTCCTCGCGAGACAAATTCTGAAAAGGAGGTCAGCAAGATGTTTTTCTTCTCTTGTAATACCGACTGCAACACAGGTTGCAATTCCATCTGGCAGATTCTCAGCCGGATCTGCGGCTTCGGTTGCTAATATGATATTCGCCCCTGTGAAGGGCGGTACGCCATAGTGATAAAATGGTTTTGAACGGTCCCTTTTCTGCTTAACTGCATAAAAAATTCCCAAAATGCGTCAGCATTCTGGGAATTTTCTTATTTGTTGATCAAAAAAGTTACCACTTCAAAACTGCGTAGCACCTATAAAGGGTGGAGATTTCTGCCAGTGAAGGCAAAAAGCGCGGAAATACTTTGTGTATTTTAAGCATTTTTAACGCACAATGGCGAAAATTCACACCCTTTATAGGCAATTTATCACTATGGTGCACCGCCCAAATCAGGGGCGTTTTTTATAGATTTGGACAAAACGACTTTTTCCTTGCGTTTTACATCACCTGACTGTATAATAAATAAAAAGCAAAGGAGGTTCTATTTATGAACAACAGGAATCACACCCGCAGGTTTTCGGCATTTGTCTGCTTCCTGCTGGCAGCGCTGCTTGTTTTCTCCGGTTGCAGCATTACCAAAGGACCTAAAAGTGATATAGAAAAGCTGCAGGATTGGCTGGAAAAAGACTGTTCGTTTAATATGTCATATCAATACAATCTCTTCCCTTTCCTCGGAACCTCCCAAAACACTGTACAGACCTTTGGAACTGACGGAAGCTGGTCCTTTATCAATGACCGAAAGGATTGGAATCGCAGATCCGACTACGAAGCAACAGAGCACGCAGAGCATTACTACCGTTACGAAGATAAGGTACTTGTCTGCTACAACCGTTTCAACAACGATCCCCCCAAGCGTATTGAGATCACCAAATCAATGGCGGCAGAAATGGACAAAAGCATGCGTTATCTGGTGGGTATTCCTGCCATTCTTCCCACATATATGGAAGAGCTTTCCGTTGCCCATTCCGGGGATTCCACAACTTTCTCTTTCAGCTTGCCTGTTCGGAAGGTTCTGGACGACCAAACGCTCTTGTCCTCATTTGTATACAAGGCTTTTTCCCTTTCCGGTAACGAATACAAGGATGAATGGAACCTTAAGATCCTTTGCACCGTGGAAGCCGAGGGAGAAACCGTCTGTCCCCAAACCGTTACTTACGATTTTTCACAGCTGAAGCCTTACATAATGACAAATGGCGCTCAAAGCGCTGAGTATGCCCTTGATACCGACTTTATGACGATGACTTACAGCTTTGACTATGTACTTTCTTCCCCGATAGAGATCCCCGCCCAGCTGATCCCTTAATTCATACCGTTTAATTGGACTGTTTCCCTGCTATAATGATGTCACAAAAGCAAGGAGGAACTGAACATGGGCATTGCGATTTTTATGATTATCGTCGTTTTATTCTTTGTTGGTGCATTGTTTTGCATAATTCGTGAGCCGAGCGAGGCTGTCAAGGAACGGGAAGAAAGAGCTCGTCTTGTGAAGGAGGACTTTCGCAGGAATTGCGAAGCAGAAAGGATCAAGCGGCAGAAAAAGTGGAACAATGCCCCCGCAAAGGGCGGTCTGCAGGACACCATCGAATTTTTCTTTTTATGCGCGATTCTGTTTGCTGCCGTGATATTTGCGATTATGGTGTTTATAGGCGCCACTATGTAATTACAGATAAAACTGCCAACCGACGGTGTGAATATCCGTCAGTTGGCAGTTTTTACCGCTTGATACCTTAAAATTGCCGTTGAGGACAATTGGCAACATTTTTGATTTTGGTTATGCTATACTGTGGTCACAGGAGGTGATGGGATGAAATTTAAAATAATCATTGACAAAGAAAAAGACGAGGAGATCGTGGCAACGGTTCACAGCCGCTCTTTACTGACCGACGAGATCGAAGCACTGATCCAAAAGCACACCGGCGCAGGCCTCATCCCCGGGTACACCGAGGATGACATCAAGCTGCTTTCCGCATCCGACATTGCCTGCGTTACGGTACTGGACGGCAAGACCTACGCCATTGATTCCAAAAACTGCCGTTACAGGCTGAAGCAGCGACTGTACGAGCTGGAATGCACGCTCCCCTCGTCATTCATCCGAATCAATAAAAGCGCATTGGCAAACCAGGCGCATCTGGACCGCTTTCAGGTTACTTATGCCGGCAGCGTGGATGCCGTATTTAAGTGCGGCTACAAGGAATATGTGTCCAGGCGGTGTTTTGCCCAAATCAAAAGGAGGTTTGAAACAAAATGAAGAAATTTTTGAAGGAATTCCTGTTCCGGGGTCTGATCTGCGCCGCCGGCGGTCCTGTGGTCCTCGCCATCATTTACGGCATTCTGGGTGCTGTGGGTGTGACGGATGCCATTGCTCCCAAAGAGGTCTGTCTCGGGATCCTGACCATCACAGTCCTCGCCTTTATGGCGGCGGGTATGACCGCCGTCTACCAGTTGGAGCAGCTGCCGCTTCCCATTATGATCCTGTTACACGGCGGTGCACTGTACATTGCTTACCTTATGACTTATCTTGTGAACAACTGGCTGGAAAGATCCCTCGTTCCCATTCTGATATTCACCGGTATCTTTGTTGTCTGCTTTGCTATTATTTGGCTTATCATCTACTTTGTAGAAAAATCCAAGGCGGAAAAGCTCAACAGACTGATGGGTAACTGATGGTAAACGGTCCCTACAAGAGTTACGGATTGCCACACCAGTGACATAGGTCACTGGTTCGCAATGACAAGGTGGAGCGTACGGAGGGACACTCCCTCCACCGCTTTGCGGTCCCCCTCCCTCAAAGAGGGTGGTTGCTTTCCCTGCTTTTGCAGGCGTTGTTACTCTTTCGTTTACCAAATAAAGGGGATCAGTCTGTACTTGACCTTCTTTTTATATTCTGCATAACCGGGAAGCTCCTTTGTGAGCAGCTTTTCCTCGTCCATCAGCCGGACAACGATCACCCCGGGATAGAAAGCAAAAGGGATCACCGCGTACCAGGAGCCAAGGACCAGCGGGATCATCAGGAACAGCAGTACCGTCACTGCGTACATCGGATGGCGGACGATGCCATAAAGCCCGGTATCCACCACAGTCTGTCCTTCTTCCACTTTAACGGTACGGCTTAAATATGCATTTTCCCGCATTACCTCAGCGTACAAAGCATAAGCGAGCAAAAACATTACCGATGCAGCAATCACCACCCAGATGGGCATATTGGACCATCCAAAGCGAAAGTCCAGACCTGCAACGATGAAGCCTGCAAGAAAAATCAGCCCGGAAAATGCAAGGACGCCTTTTGGGCGGACTCAAATAGGGATTTACACGGTTTTGAATGAATCTTTTCCTCCACAACCGCCCCCGTCTCCCTTGGAATACATCCAGTATTCACGCGGTCACCGGTGGCAGCTGTGAAGAAAAATCTTCTATTCAAAACTGCGAAGCACTCCAAAACGAGAGATTTTTTCACAAGACAAGAAAAAATTCCACGGCAAGGCTGACGCCTGCCGTGGAATTTTATTGCAGTATTTGGGGAAAAAGATCCGATTTGGAGCGTATAAATCCCTATGTGAGGCCGCCCTTTGTGTTCCCTGCTTTTCTTTTGCATCCAGCCGCTTTTTCAAAAAGTCAGGGCTCTTTGCAAGCATCACAAAGCCGGCGATCAGCATCGGAACAAACAGAAGTCCGATCAAGAGCCAGCCGTAAGGGTAAGTGATCGTGCCGGCAGGTAAAAAGAGCAGCAGTCCCACAAGCAGCAGACCGCAGGTAAACTTTATCAAAGCTTCTGCCAACAATTTCATAGCGATACACATCCTTATTTTGTCAAATCATAGCTCATTTCCAGAAGAAACTGCAGCTTATCCTCCGGCACTGTGCCGTCCAGCGCTACAGTCAGCCAATGAGCCTTGCTCATATGGTAAGCAGGAAAGATCCCCTGCTCCAGGCGAAATGAGCCGATGAGCCGCGGGTCACATTTCACATTCACCACGCTGATACTCCCAACATTCTGCAGACCAAGCTTTTCTCCGGGTATCTCCATAATTACCGCAAACCACTTACGGTTGCTTTGGTGACGGAACACACAGGTTGCCGGATCTCTGGCAAACAGCCTCTCCCCTGCTGCGCCATATACTGCTTCTATGTATCGTTCCAGTTTTTCAGGGTTCATTCCATCACTTCCAAATAAAAGCTCACCGGGCGAAAGCCGTCATTACAGCTGATCATTGCCGAGTAAGGATTCTTCATCCAGCCGTCATAGAAGTTCCCGCCGCCGGCTGCCAGTGTCATTACAAAATCACGCATACTATCCCAGGCACTATCACAAAGATCATCGGGCTTTTCTCCGTTTTCGCAGATCCAGACCATCCCCTCTTCCACATCGCAGGTATGCTGGATGGGATTTTCATACTGCGCCATCAGATCGGGATAGCAAGTCTTACGGATGGCAGTGATTCTAACCTTCTTCACAGGCGTTTACCTCCTATCATAGCTTTTTCGTATTATAACACGCGAAACTGTCTTTTGCAACGAATGTCTACGAAGGATAGGTTGTGTCCCTCCGCACTTTATGGTATGCTGAAAAGGAAAGGTGGTAAAACAATGAACAACTATGTAACAGGTGCAGCTATTAAAGCATTACGGGAAGAAAGAAATCTGACACAGGCTGAGCTGGCAGAAAGGATCGGTGTCAGCAACAAAACAGTATCCAAATGGGAGACCGCAAAAGGACTTCCTGACATCTCCTTGCTGCAGCCTCTGGCGCAGGCTTTGGGAATCTCTGTGATCGAGCTGATGAACGGGGAGCATATTACCAACAGGAATATTTCCGCCAATATGCTGCGGTGCAAATTCTATGTCTGTCCGGTCTGTGGCAACATCATCCACACGCTGGGGGATGCGCTGATCAGCTGCTGTGGCATTACACTGCCGCCCCTGGGAGCAGATGTACCGGATGATGAACACAGTATTTCTGTTCAGCGTGTAGAGGACGAGTATTATATCACCGTGCACCATCCTATGACAAAGGCACATTTTATCTCCTTTATGGCTTTTGTGGCTGCAGACAGAATGCAGCTGGTTAAGCTTTATCCCGAAGGAAATGCTGAGACCCGTCTTTCTCTCCGAGGCAGAGGGATTCTTTATTACTACTGCAATCAGCACGGTCTTTACTGCAGGAATCTCCCTTGAAGCTTTCGGAAAAATGTGGTAGAATGGTTGCAAACAACCTTCGGAGGTCATAGCAATGAAAGAATATGAAATTACTTCCACCTATCTTAACGGCTGTGCCGGTGCTGCCTATCCCCAGACGGATTTCGAGGAAGCCACCCTTTCCGATACCGATGACTACATCCGCGCCAAGCATGGCAAGGATTTTGAGAAATTCAAAAAGGAAGTGCACTCCAACGGGCAGATCATTTACACCTACGACTGCGGTGTTACTTATATTTATGAATTTACAGCGCTATAAAATATGACCTGTTGCAAAACATAGGAAACCTAACGATTGTGTTCGTAGGGGAGGCTATCAGCCTCCCGCGGGCGGATAATATCCGCCCCTACAGCCACAGGATATAGACTAACTTAAAACGCTGGGCGCGTTGCAATAAATCTGCAACGCGCCCAGTTTTTATATAAGTATACCGTTACAGTGGTCGATCTCGTGCTGGATGATCTGCGCCGTCCAGCCGGTGAAGGTCTTGATACGGGTTTGAAGCTGCTCATTCTGCCACCGGACCTTAACGGTCTGATAGCGTTTACAGGGACGGAGTCCTCCAAGGAGAGAAAGGCAGCCTTCCTCCGTATCGTAGGGTCCTGACACTTTCAGGAGCTCCGGGTTGAGCATCGTCATATAGGTGCCTTCGTTATCAAAAACAATGATCCTCTTCCGCACACCGATCATATTTGCCGCCATACCCACACAGGCCTCCTTGTTTGCCGTCAGGGTATCCAGAAGGTCCTTTGCCGTCTGCAGATCCTCCGCCGTTGCCGGTTCTGATTTCAAAGAAAGAAACACTGGATCGTGTACTACTTCCTTTACCATTTTACTCCACCTCGTATGGCCAGTCTATAATGCCGCCGAATTCTTTAATATTGGTATAGCCAAGCTCCACCAGCGCCTCCGCTGCCAGCTTGCTGCGCCGTCCGCTGCGGCAGTAGACAAGAATCAGCTGATCTTTATCCGTAAGCACCGCCTCTGCTTTTTCCGTGATCTCATCGTGGGGGATCAGGATCGCACCGGGGATACGGCTTTCGGCGTATTCCTCCTGGGTACGGGTATCCAGAATTACATACCCCTCTTCCCTGTCCATAAGCTCCTTTGCCTGCTGCGCCGTAATATTCATATATGCCGCCTCTTTCTTTGTTTCTTCTGTTGTTCCGCAAGCTGTCAACAACACAAGGATCAATAGGATCGGAATCCATTTTTTCAAGAAAATCACCTCTTAGGTATTATACCACAGGATCACTTATTATGCCAGTTATTTCTTACCGACCCATACGGTCCGCCGTTCCAGCACTCAGCCTTGACAAGGGATGCCGATTTTGATATTCTGAAAGAAAATACCGGCGATTCTCTGTCTTTCTGTAAAGGATGTGCACAAATGAAACTGACTGCATATAAAAACAGTGTTTGGAAAAAGTGCTTCGACTTATTTAACAAATGCAT
>SVLR01000055.1 GCA_015067785.1 Oscillospiraceae bacterium | reverse complement strand
ATCGGGGGTAAACATGAATTTATATCCTTCCGCAGCACCGGGCAGGAACGATACCCGAATGGCGAGAATGATAAAAATGACAAAGAACACAGGCATCATGATTTTGTTACTTTTTTCGATGCTCTTTGCTCCGAGTAACAAGGTCAGGAGTGTTGCGACAACCACGATCACATGGAAGGGAACAACCGAGTATTCAGTGGTTGAGAAACTCTCGAACCAAGTGCGAAAAAAGCTTATTTTTCTTCTGTTCCATCTTTCTATTTTCTCCAATATGTTAAATGAATTGTTAAAATATCATAGTAATAAACCGGAGATGTTTTTCTCCTGCAGAACTTCCTTGAGAGCTTCCAAAAAAGAAGCGAAGGGTTTAGTGTTCCGGGCAGCCCGACGACACAGTATGTACAAAAGCCTGTCGGGAATGGTAAAATTTGTCTCGCATACCCGCAACTCCGGGTCATTCTGCAGGGCGTCAGCCACGCTTTGGGGAACAAAGGCCCAGGCCTGGGGCATAGCGGTAAAGAGCCGGATCTGACTCATCAGCTCCAGCCGCACCTGGGGTTCTACATTGGCACCGAAGGTAGTATTGTGCCATTGCTGCAGCTCCTGAGACCAAAATGAATACACCTCGTGGGCAGGAGATAAATCTGCTAACGATACCGGGTCGGGGTAATTGGATTTGGCTGAACACAGAAACACCATCGGCTCCGACAAAAAAGGAATGGTGGCAATTTGATCGGTGCTGCCACTCAGGGTGGAAAAGGCAAGATCAAGCTCGTCACGGGTGATGGCTTTCCGGGCCTTAGCAGTGGAAATGTCCATAATCTCCAAGCGGATTTCCGGCCAGCGGCTGGAAAAGTGGGCATATACCGGGGGCAGCAGGTAACTGCCGATACTGTTCAGGGAGGACACCCGCAAAACATTATCTGTGGAAGCGGGGTGGCAAACTGCCAGCATTTTCGCTTCCAGCTCCTGATATTGCTGAGCCAGAGGTAAAAAACGCTGGCCTGCAGCGGTTAGAGTCAGCTTTCGGCTGCCTTTGTTACGGTCGAATAAGACGCATCCCAGTTCCCGCTCCAATGTGCGCAGCCGGGTACTGAGGGAGGACTGGATGATATAAAGGGCTTCTGCAGCCTTTGTGATGCTGCCTTCCCGGTAGATGGCCAGGAACGCATCGATTTCCAAACTGGTCATAGTGTAGCCTCCAAATATTGAATGCATTCAATATCATATACCAAAAAACTACTCTTTACAACCCCTGATTTTGGGATTACGATAAGAAAAAAACCAAAAGGGGGATGTTTATGAAAAACAAAACTACCTTGGCGGTGCTTTGCGCAGCCCTGGGCAATATCATCTGGGGCTTTAGCTTTCCTCTGATTACCATGGGCTTAAAAATGGTTCCTCAGACACATATTATGCTGGGGCACCGGTTTACCGTTTCCACAATAGTGATGCTTGGCATGATGCTTTTTGGCAAGAAGAAAAAAATATCTTTCAGAGGAAAAAACTGGAAGCCGGTGGTGCTGCTTTTGCTGATGCAACTGAGCTATTACCTCTTTGAAACCTATGGCATTTTATATACCAATTCTACCATTTCCGGTCTGGTGTTGGCAGTGGTGCCTGTGGTAACCATCGGCACCGGCGCACTGTTTTTGAAAGAGTATCCCACCAAACGGCAGGCACTGTTTTGCATTTTACCGGTAGCGGGCGTGATCATCATTTCCATTGCCGGCAAGTCTTTGCAAGTCAGCAATCTGTACTTAGGCGGTTTGTTCCTCCTGCTGACCTTGCTCTCCTCTGCCATTTACAAAACCGCCAATCGCAAGGCGGCGGAGGAGTTTTCACCCTTTGAGCGGACGTTTTTGGTACTGATGGTTTCGGCCATTGTGTTCAATGTAATTGGTTTGAAACTATGCAATTGGAACTTTTTTGCTTACGTTGCGCCCCTTGCCAATATTAAGTACCTTACGGTAGTGTTCTTTTTGGGGCTTCTGTGTTCCATTGTGGCGAACCTTCTGGTCAACTACGCAATGAGCCGGATGTCCGTATTCAAGGTGGCATCTTTCGGGGCGCTGTCTACCCTGTGTTCTGCGGTGCTGGGGATTTTTGTGATGGGTGACAGTGTGAATGTCAATATTATTGTGGGTGGAATACTGATTCTGGTGGGTGTCCGTCAGGTCACAAAACCCAGGTAAGGAGAATGGTTTATGTATGATATTCTGATTCAAAATGGCCGTGTCATTGACGGCACCGGCAGCCCGGCAATGTTTGCCCAGGTTGCAGTGAAAGATGGAAAGATCGTAAAAATTGCCCGGCAGATCGATGGCGATGCCAAGACAGTTATCAATGCCAAGGGTAAGGTTATCACCCCCGGTTTTATCGATTCCCACAGTCATTCCGACAAACAGTTTTTCTCTGTGCCGGAGCAGACAGAAAAAGTAGAACAGGGTATTACCACCTCTGTGGCCGGCCAGTGCGGCGGCTCTGTGTGTGGCGCTGATGCAGCGGAATTTCTGGATAACGCAAGTGGTTGCGAACTGGGTGCCAATATGGCAATGCTCATTGGTCACGGCACGCTGCGCCGTGCAGTGATGGGGACAGAAAACCGGGAACCTACCCCGCAAGAACTGGAAAAGATGATAGCTATGATGCGCTCTGCTATGGAGCACGGGGCATTGGGTATGTCTATTGGGCTGATTTATGCCCCCGGCTGCTTTGCCACGACCGAGGAACTGATCGAAATTGCCAAGGTGGTTGGTGAATATCACGGTATTGTCGCTATCCATATGCGCAGCGAAGGCGTGGAATTGGTGAAGTCGGTGCGAGAATTTATTACTATCGTCCGCCAATCCGGCGTCCGCGGTGTCATATCCCACCATAAGGCGGCCGGCCTGACGGAAAATTGGGGCAAGGTACATACCACCCTTCGCATGATCGACGAAGCCAATGCCGAAGGTCTGGAGATTTATGCCGATGCGTATCCTTATAACGCAGCCCATACCGGTTTTTCCTCTGCCTTCATTCCTAATGCCTGGCGTTCCGGTGGCAAGGAAGCCCTGCTAAAGCGGGCACAAGATCCCCGGCAGGTGGCAGAAATCAAAGCGGCTTACTATGCCAAATATCCGGACATGAAATGGATTATGGTAGCCCGTTGCCCGGGATACCCGGAATACGAAGGCAAGCGGGTGCATGAGATTGCTGCAATGCGGAATCAGGACGAATTTGAAGCGGCGATGGACGTGGTGCGGCTGACCGATGACACTGCCGGTGCCTGCTTCTTCTCTATGTGCGAGGAAGATGTGGAAACAGTGATTGCACATCCCCGGGTGATGATTTGCACAGACGCCGGTGTGACCACCCCGGCTACAACCACTCATCATCCCCGTCTGCGGGGCAGCTTTCCCAGGGCGCTGGGGCGATATGTGCGGGAGAGGAACGTGACCACCCTGCCGGAGATGATCCGGAAGATGACCGCCATGCCCGCGGCCGTTTACGGCTTCCAAAGCAAGGGGCTGATTCGTGAGGGCATGGACGCGGATATTTGTATTTTTGACCCGGATACCATCATTGATCGGGCGGAGTATACCGCTCCCCACCTCCATGCAGAGGGGCTTGACTACGTGATCGTGGGCGGCAGGATCGCCGCGGTCAATGCAGTTGCCACTAGCGAAAAGGGTGGCACCATGCTCTACCGCAAACTGTAAAACAAAAACCCGCTATCCAATCGGACAGCGGGTTCTTTATGCGAAATTTACTTCTCGTTTTTATAGATTTCCTTGAAATACTTATATGTATCCACCTTCAACTCGCCGCAGGCAGCCTCGTCACAGGCAACGATTCCATCGGGATGAAGCTGAAGTGCACTGATGGTCCAGGCGTGGTCAACGCCGCCCTCAACGCAGTGACGCAGCGCGCGAGCCTTGTTGTGGCCGCTGATCAAAAGCAGTACCTGCTTGGAATCACAAACGGTGCCTACACCGACAGAGAGAGCGGTCTTCGGAACCTTGTTCGGATCGTTGTCGAAGAAGCGGGAGTTCACAATCAGGGTATCCTCAGTCAGGGCGCGAACGCCGGTACGGGATACGAGAGAGGTGAAGGGCTCGTTGAATGCAATGTGTCCGTCCACGCCGCTTCCGCCGAGGAAGAGGTCGATGCCGCCGTAGGAAGCAATCTTGTCCTCGTAGCGCTGGCACTCTGCCTCCAGGTCCTCTGCCATACCATTCAAGATATTAATGTTCTCAGCAGGGATATCAATATGGTTAAAGAAATTATCATGCATGAAGTACCAGTAGCTCTGGTCGTGCTCTCTGGGGAGACCTACGTACTCGTCCATGTTGAATGTAACCACGTTCTTAAAGGTCACCTTGCCGGCCTTGTTCATCTCAATCAGACGCTTGTACACGCCGAGGGGAGAGGAACCGGTGGGAAGTCCGAGAATAAACGGACGGTCTTCCTTGTGGTTGTTGATGGCATCAGCGATATGGTTAGCTGCCCATGCGCACATCTCATCATAGTTGTTTTTGATAATCAGTTTCATGTTAATCACACTCCATATTTAGTTTTGGGAATATTTGGATTAAATTCCCTTATTGTCTATTATACATTATTTTTTGCTTTTGTCCATCAGTTTGACAAAAAATGCACCGATTTAATGGGCGGATATGATTGACACGCTACTAACGTTGTGCTACGATGCGTGATATAGCTATGTAGTGGCGCAAGAGATAGCCAAGGAAAAAATATAAAACGACGGCGAGGGAAGGACGGAAGAATACCATGAAATTTTCAAAGCGGATGGATCGGTTTGGTGACGAGATATTTGCGGCGCTGAATGAAAAGAAGGCAGAACTGGAAAAAAGCGGGAAACATATCTTTAATTTGAGTATTGGAACACCGGATTTTGAGACGGCGGATCATATTAAGCGTGCGATGGCAGACGCGGCGTTGGAATCGAAGAACTGGAGATACAGTCTGGGAGATATCCCGGAGCTTTTGAACGCAGTCTGCGGATATTATCAGAGGAGGTTCGGTGTAGTCATCACTCCGGATCAGATTGCAAGCTGCAACGGCAGCCAGGAGGGCATTGGGCATATCGGAATGGTGCTCTGCGACGAGGGGGATACGGTTTTGCTGCCAACACCCTGTTATCCGGTATTTATGGCCGGCGCGAAGATGGCGGGGGCTGACCCCTGGTTTTATCCCATGTGCGCGGACAATGGCTTCCTGCCCAGAGTATCGGATATCCCGGAGGATGTGGCGAGACGGGCGAAATATATGGTGGTATCCCTGCCGGCGAACCCGGTGGGCAGCGTTGGAACACCGGAAGTTTACCGCGAGATCGTTGAATTTGCAAAGAAATACGACGTGTTGATCATCCATGACAATGCGTACAGTGATATTATATTTGACGGTGTGGAGGGGAACAGTTTCTTCAACACGCCGGGCGCGATGGACGTGGGCGTGGAGTTTTTTAGCCTGTCCAAGAGCTTTAACGTGACCGGAGCGCGAATCAGCTTTTTGGTCGGCAGAAGTGATGTGGTGGCGGCATTCAGAAAGCTACGCAGCCAGATTGATTTCGGTATGTTTTTACCGGTGCAGTATGCGGCGATTGCGGCGTTGAACGGCCCGCTTTTACAGGTGAAAGAGCAGAAGATGAAGTATCAGGAGCGCAGAGATGCCCTCTGCGGCGGTCTTCGTGCCATCGGCTGGGATGTTCCGGACAGCCATGGCAGCATGTTTGTGTGGGCGCCACTGCCGAAGGGCTACACCGACAGCATGGACTTCTGTCTCAAACTGGTGGAAGAGTGCGGTGTGCTCTGCACGCCGGGCAGCAGCTTCGGACCTTTGGGCGAGGGGTATGTTCGTTTTGCATTGACATTGCCACCCTGTGAAATTGCTGCGGCAATCGAAGAAATCAAGTGTTCGGGATTGACAAAACAACAGATTTAAAGTAGACTTAACACAAACATGGGACAAGATTTAACATGGAGGCCGGAAATGGGTATTTTCAAAAAGAGTAGCAGTGTCAGCACACTGATCATGGAACAGATCAAAGATGTGGAAGGATGTCTGATTAATTTTGAAAATTTTATGCGCGCGGCAGTAAAACCGGAGATTCCGATGGAGACCCTTCGGTCGCTTTCTGTGGGTGTGCACCAGATGGAAAATGCGGCAGACCGTTCACTGCGCGTAATGATCGATTTTCTCGGGAGCGCAAACTACCTGCCCTCACCGAGGGAAGACCTCATTTCCATCGCCGCGAAATGTGATAAGGTGGCGAACAAATGTCAGCACGCGGCCATGTTGATCATTGTCCAGAAGTTCAGATTTCCGGAAAAGTACGGAAGCGACGTGATGGAGATTCTGGAGATCACAAAAGAGCAGTTCCAGCTGCTGAAGGAGAGCGTTTGTCTGCTGTTCTCGAGATTCAATGAGCTGCTTTCCGACCACTCCATCTTGGATGAAATCCGCGAGTACGAGTCGCGGGTAGACAAAATCGAGGAGCGTCTGTACGAGCGAATCTACGATGAGGATATCGGTTTGGCAGAGCGCAACCAGATGGCAGGCTTTGTGGAAATGGTCAGCGACATCTCGGATATCATCGAGGATATCGCGGACAGTATACAGATTATATTGATCACCCGGAAAGGGTGAAAATTACAGCCCGCTCCATTGATTTGGGGCGGGCTGTGACCATGATCGATTGTTTATAGTCCGAACGCAGTCCGGATTTTTTCTACCTCATCTACGGTGCAGTCACATTTGGCTGCGATCTGGGCATTGTCTGTCAGCCCTGCATTTACCGCGCGGAAGATGGCGACACTGAGGCTAATGCCGCGGTCAATGCCTTGGCTAATGCCCTGACTAATGCCTTGACTAATGCCCTGACTAATGCCTTTCTGTATTCCAATGAGTTCACTATCTTCCATCATTTCTTTGATTGCCAGACACATATTATATTTCCCCTCGTGTTCGTATCTTTCTTTGTTATTTATGAATTTTGTGGCATCTATCATTCCGCCGATGGTCATGGCGGTTTCTTCATCTAAGTGTTCGTATTCTTCGTGCTCAGAAAAAAACTTTGCTATGGCACGTTTATCGTTTCTGTAAGGCATAATGCGAAAGAGTTCTCTCAGACCGGTGGTGAAACACTCGGTATCGGATATCCCTCACCTGTCTGCCGTATTCCAGCGCATCATAATTCATGCACCGCCACGGCATCGTGTAGTCGATGCTGCTTTGCTCCTCCACCGCCAGAATGCGCAGCGTCGCGCCGCTTTTTAGCTGTTTGCTCACATCCCGCGAGCGGGGGATGGTGTTAATCGTGGACGATGCACCGGCAGCTTTATCCGCAGGCGGCACGGAAAACTCCGTGTAGTTTTCGCTGGTTGCGTCCAATTCGTCTGCCTTTACCACACATTTTCCGGCAAACAGTCCGCCGTTAAACAGATCGGCAAAGCGGTGGTTGTCCCTCAAATACTCCACCATCAAATTATTTTCTTTTCCCATACACATCACTCCCATCGCAAGCAAAGGCGCCATGGGAACGTCGCCTCCGCCATCATTCTGCTGTCAATTGATTATGGCTGAAGCGCCAAAGTTGAAAAAGAATTGAAATAGATATAGGCAGGTGCCTATGGTAATAGGTTAGCGCAAAACTTATGAATTGTCAAGAAGTTATTTTTGAACTGAAAGGATAATTTGAACAGAAGTCAGGGAAAAAGTTGACAAAGCCTTTGTAATGTGATAATCTATATACATAGGTATTAAAACTATATTCGGGAATCGAGAAAGTAATGAAGGGAGAGTAAAATATGGAAATCAATGAGCGTTATATGAAAAACGGGCGTTATAATTTGACTCTAGCAATCAAAGATATGTGCGAAGAGTGGAAGGTTGAGGGGCATATCGAAGGCAAAATTCACTCTTTATTGATGACTTTACGCGCTATGGGTGAGGTTCCGGAGGGATTAGAGGCGTTTGTTCGCGAAACAAAAGACCGAAAAATGGTGGCAGGGTGGTTGGAACTCCTGCTTGAAAGAGCGAACAGAAGAAAGGGTGAGCGGGAGAAAACAACAAGTCCAATGTTAGAACTGGGAGAGGGAGAAAATATACATGAAGAAACTATAGAATGGATTCTTAAGGCAGGAAATGTGGATGCCTATTTGGCAAAAAGAAATGATGAATGTGAAAATAAAATGTGTCAGGCGCTAAGAGAGATGTGCGAAGACAACTTCAAAGAGGGCTTTGTTCAAGGATTCTGTGAGGGACTTAGGATCGGAGGTAATCAAGATGAGTATCTATGAGTATAATCGGGAATTGCATATGCAGGTGATTCCGGATGAGTTGGCGGTATTAATTCGTGGGGTGAAAGACGAGCAGATACTGACAAGATGGACGGAACTTGCACTTAAAACAACGAGCGTAGAGGAATTTGAAGAGATGATAAAATTGTAAGAACGTTATCAAATGTGTCGTAAAACCCTTCGCTTTAGCTATAGGGATATAAGACACGTCCATCGAATTTACGCAAGTAATTGAAGATGGACCAGAAAGACTTGTATCAACTGGAAACAAATGGTATAATACCAACATGAAAACATATAAATCAAACGATAACATCGTCTACTCTTGCAAATACCATGTGGTGTGGTGTCCGAAGTATAGACGAAAAGTACTCACAAATGGCGTCGATGCCCGATTAAAGGAACT
>SVLR01000054.1 GCA_015067785.1 Oscillospiraceae bacterium | reverse complement strand
GGCAGATCATGATGACCGCAAAGACAACAAATGCTTTCCACGCCGGATGAGCCGCCTTTTCCTTCGTCCAGACGGAGGCGATGCCCAAGGAGTACGCCACATGGAGTGACGGGCAAACGCCGGTATTGGTATCAAAGGCATACAGGAAACTGACACAGCGGGTCAGGAGGTTGTCATTTGCGAATTCTGCCGGTCGCAGATCCTGCCGTGTGGGATAGACGATATAGCAGATCATAGCCAATGCCTGTGTGATGATGATATAGGTCTGCAGCCGCTTGAAGCTGTCCACATTGTAAAGGAGAAACCAGCCCAAAGAGAATACGATCAGTGCGTACCAGAACACATACGGAATGAGAAACCACTCACAGAACGGGATCCAGTCGTCCAGCCACATATGCACCGGACGGCAGGACTCCGCCGGAATCAGATTTTCCGTGAGAAAATACAGGATAAAATAGCCGACCCAGCCCAGCAGCAGCTTCAAATGGGCAAACTGCGGCTCATGGATCTTGCGCAGACGAAAGGTCCGGTAATCAACCATCGGTTTTTTCATAGACATCCTCCTTGGAAATGTTGGACGGATAGTCCTTTTTCGGGATGTTTCGGTACGGAATCACCCTATGCTCCGGTAAACTTTCCGCAATGGCGGTAATTTCATCCATTAAGTAATGACAAATCCTGCCGCGCTCAGCATCCATCGGCTCATCCGGACGAAAGCGTATCGGCTTACCCAGGCATAGCTTTTTCAGTTTGGGCGCAATGTACATAGGGACAAAACACAATTCTTTGCCGGTCTTCTTATCATACAGCCTTGCGATGTCAATGAACTTATCCTGAAAATCATAGACGATATGGTTGTGCTTTACATCATGCTCCGGGAAGATCACCACACTTTTTCCTTCCTGCAGCATCTTTACGGTATTCTTGAAAGTAGAAAGAATCCGGGTATCACGGTAAACCCCGATGGTCCGGGCATTGTTGAATATACAAGCCGCCAGCGGCGCAATGATGTAAGACAGCAGCCTATAGCCCGGGTGTGTCCACTTTGGCTTCTGACTCCAAAAGTCCCGGAAGGCATATTCCGGCACATCCTTTCGGTGCATCATTTCCCCGGCGCACCAGATATACGGCTCCCCGGGCACATACAATTCACCCACGATCGGTCCGTTCATCTGGCAGTGGTTGCCCACGATGATCACCGGCTCCTCCGGCAGATTTCCGCACACCTGCATCTTGGGATAAACTGCCCTCACGCACCCTTTTATGATCCGAAATAATACTGAAGTTTTCCTGTCGCTCATTATGGTCCTCATCATTTCTGTTAGCATATATGGCAAAAATTTCCGCTTAAAGTAAACTTTCCCCAACATAAGCATCTCTATACAGAAAAATATACAGGCCAAATTTTAACTAAAAGTAAAATTTAAATCAACAATTGTTGAAAAAGGGGCATCCGCACGAAACGGATACCCCTCCAAAAGCATTATCAAGTCCATTATAGCAGCAATCTTCAACACAATGTTTTCATTGCTTTCTTAAATTGAACAGCAAACAGAATTGCCGTAAATGTTACAGCGATCATATCGGCGATCGGCTCGGCAAGGTAGACACCCATCGTCTTATTCTCAACAAGCCGCGGCACAAGATAAATCAGCGGTAACAGCAATACAAATTTACGCACAACCGCCACAATAATAGAGCACGGCGCATTACCGGTAGATACGAAGGTCATCTGGCAAGCGATCTGAATACCGAAGACACAAAGCACACCGCAATAAATTCTCAGTGCCTTCGCCGTAAATGCAACAAGCTCCCCGTCCGGAGTAAAGATGCTCGCAAACACATTGGGGAACAGCATGATCGCCGCCCAAACCGTGAATGAATAAATCAGGCAGGTGGTCAGAAGCAGCTTAAAGGTCTTCTTGACACGATCTGCATTTTTAGCGCCGAAATTGTAGCTGGAAATCGGCTGTGCGCCCTGAGCGATCCCCTGCATCGGAAGCATCGCAAATTGCATCACGCTTGTCAGGATCGTCATAGCTCCTACTGCGATATCCTCGCCGTACTTCAGAAGCGAGGCGTTAAAGCATGCCGAAATAACGCTTTCACTGCTCTGCATGATAAACGCTGCCAGTCCAAGTGCCACACACGGAAAAACAGTTTTACCGTCAATTCGCATATTCTTTCGGTGAAGCTTCAAGTAAGTTTTTTTACCGCCGAGGAAATACAACACCCAGATACAGGAAACCGCTTGCGACAGGATCGTAGCAAGTGCCGCACCCTGAACTCCCATATCAAATCCGAAAATAAAGATCGGGTCGAGAATAATATTGCTTACAGCACCGATCAGCACGGTCATCATACCGATCTTAGCAAAGCCTTGCGCCGTTATGAACGCGCCCATACCCAATGTTAGTTGTACAAATACCGTTCCGATTGCGTAAACACGCATATAACCGGACGCATATGCAATGGTATTCTCGCTGGCACCGAACATCAGGAGCAGTTCCTTGTTCCAAATAAGAAGAACGACCGTTAAAACCGCAGAAACGATCAGCTGCAACGAGAAACAGCCGCCTAAGATCTTCTCTGCGGTTCCCTTGTCGCCCCTGCCCATATAAATAGACGCTCTCGGCGCACCGCCCGAACTGATAAGCGCCGCAAATGCCGATACGATCATAATGATCGGCATGCATACACCAACGCCTGTCAGAGCAAGGCTGCCGTCTCCGGGCATATGTCCGATATATATGCGGTCAACAATGTTGTATAGCATATTGATGAGCTGCGCCACAACAGTGGGTACCGCCAACTGAAACAGCAGCTTTCCGATGGGTGCCGTTCCTAATATCTCTTTATTATCGTTCATTTGCGTTCCCCTCATCTTCAAAGGATTTGTTCTGGATGGCCTTGCTATTCCGCGCGGGATCCTCTTGCTTTATCCAAAGACACCTTCTTGTTCAGCAAAATGCTTTGCATGCGTTTTGCCTTTTCATCTTGACGAGCACATCCATTCTTAGGGTGTGGTTGCGCCTGTTACGCAGTTACTTTTTGAGGAATTAAGATTGCGTTGCATAATAGTGAGGGACAACATTTTCAAAAACTGTTTCATCTCCTGAATCAGCGCATCTTCGTTAATTGGGGACATACACTTTTTGTATGCAGCTAAGACCGTACGGTTATCTGCCTTTTTGTGGCTTTTCCTGTATGTCTGCTTAAAACCTTGGATATCTGCACTCAAAAGCCGCAGAGTCGGCATGGTATGGATAACCTTCTTCATTTCCTTCTCAACAGGATTATCATGATCCAGACTCAGTTCGTCGATCTTGTCCGCTTGCAAAAGGCGGTATTCCGCGGGCATCTTCTTGGGAATTTGGGTATAAACCGGATAGACTGTCGTCATGTATATCCCCATCCTTTTATTTGTATTATACAATATATAAGCAGAATTTTCAACGATCCCTGCTCATTTTAAGGAAGGAGCAGGGATCGTTCCGGCGCTATAGGTAAGCATTACAGCAGGTTATAGGTGCCGAACTCCCGGTAGAAGGGGTCACCGGTCTTGACGGTCTTGCGGTGCAGGTACTTGCCACTGCTGGCGACGAACAGGCCCTTGTCAGCCTGCAGTGCTTCCACCGCGGTCTTCATAGCCGCCAGATGGGCGTTGGTCATAGAGTTAAACGAGCCAAATAAAACAGCGATCTTCATAGGGCACCATTCCTTTCTGTCTGTGCGCAAATCAATATGTCGGTTACTTGCAAGGCTATTATACCAAGGATAATGTACCGTATAAGTCCCCTGACACGGCACACTGCCGAAACAGATCAATTTGATCCATTCCGGCAGTGTTTTTCTATGCAGGACACGACATCATGGAAGAAAAAATATTGTCAAATAGCATTTCACCGCAATAACAGTCCGTCTTCGGTTTGCTGTGCCCGGACTCATCAAAAATCATGGTGAAGCCGTGTATATCATCAATTCCGCAAGTATATGTCCATGAACGAAACAAACACCGGCAGGCGCACACGCACCCGCCGGTTTACATAACTCTTTAAAAATCTGCCTCAGGAGGAGTCGTACCTCCATAGCGGTTCTCCGGAGCCCGTCTTTGGATCACCTTGCCCAGGGAATGCTTAAAATAGCGGCCATAGAAGGGCAGCTGGGATTTGTCAAATTCCTCGGTCAGATAGCCCTGCTCAGGCTCTTCGTACACAAAATCGGTGATCGGCAGGTCCTGGACTGCAAATACATGCTGGGACTTATCCAGATAGACCTGCTCCATACGGAAATTGCGCAGCTTTTCCTTATCGCAAAGCACCGCAATACCGGCACGGAAGGGCTTATCAGACCGCAGGCACGCATTGCGCAGTGTAAAGTTTTGGCAGGTAAAGGGCGCAGAAAACTGTAGCGGCACCTCACACATACCGTAGGTGTGGAAATTTTCCACCAGCACATCCCGGCAGCACTCACCGAACCGGATGCCCAAAGAGGCGCAGGTGGACACATCCCGGATGGTGATGTTGTAGAACTCATCCTCCGTATGCTGGCGCTCCCGGGCCCACACTGCCGAGGGCGTACCAAAGAAAATGGCGCAAATGCTGATGGTCTTGCCGGTGTCCTTAATGTTCTCGATGGTAATGTTGTACAGCTTGGCACCGTCCGTGTTCAGCAGCCGCACCAGGGAGCTGCCGTGGGTGGAGGCAATAATATTGCGGATGGTAATATCGTGGATATCGATGCTCTTGCCGTTGACTCTGGGACGGGTGGTCTCCTTTTCGTCAATGGCATTCAGCGCCACCGTATCGTCACCGGTAACACCCGTAATATTCTCCACCGTAATGAATTCACAACCGTAACGCAGATCCACACCGTCCTGGTTCTCCACGGTAGCATAGTTGCGGAAGTGGATATCGTGGATCCTGCCAAACCGGCAGAAGGTAAAGCAGGTGGAATAATGCTTGGCATTGGTAATGCACAGGTTGCCCACCTCGAAATTCCGAACATTATAGAAGAAGATCAAGTCGTAATCGCTGCCATCGGGCCAGTTTTCCGGATCGTTCTCGAAATAGTATTCCGGACGGTTGTCCCGGGTCCATTTACCCCCGTCGATGGTAGCCTCGCCAACACCCAGGATCCGGATGTCATGAAGCTCCTCCTCAGAAAATTCGGTGCAGAACACATGGATCGCCTGGTCATCCGCTGCCCGCAGGTAGGCATCTGCCAGGATCACGGTCATGCTGCTGGGCAGCACGATATTCTGATCGATGTGCCAGATCTCCTCACCGGTACGCGCATTCCGATGGGGAATCACCACCTCGTGAATGTGCTCACTTTTTGCAAAATCAATGGCATTCTGAATGGTCTGGGCATCGCTGCTACCCCAAAAACGCTTATCGTTACAGGAAATGTAGTCCATAGGATTCGTCCTTTCTGTCCATATCATATACTACAGTTTACCATGGGCCTTGGGGCTTTACAATACAGAACTTTGGCACAATATGGCACAGTTTTGGGGTTTTCTTACTTTTACAGGAAGGATTGCAAAAAAATTACATCCGTGCTACAATGGGTCCACAGAAATAGATTTGGAGGTCATATTGCATGTGGTTTGTATTTGCATTGCTGTCTGCGGTATTTGCAGCGCTTACCTCGATCCTGGCAAAGGTGGGCATTGACGGCGTGAACTCCAATGTTGCCACAGCCGTCAGAACCGTCGTGGTGGTCATTATGGCCTGGGCAATGGTGTTACTTACGAATTCCCAGGGTGGGATCGCCAATATCAGCAAAAAGAGCTGGATCTTCCTTATTCTCTCCGGATTGGCAACCGGTGCCTCCTGGCTTTGTTATTATAAAGCCTTGCAGATCGGAGAAGCGTCGAAGGTGGTGCCGATCGATAAGCTGAGTGTTGTGATAACCCTGGTGCTGGCATTTGTTTTCCTGCACGAAAAGTTTACGGCAAAATCCTTGATCGGGTGCATTCTCATCGGAATCGGAACCCTGGTGATGGTTCTGTAAATTCGCATATATCAAACAGAAGGCAGGACAAAGTCCCGCCTTCTGTTTTTATATACATCGGGAGCAGGCGCACGCCCTACGCCAGCCATGTATCTCATTCATTTTTATTTGTACTCGATTTGATATTCAACCAGCTTCATCGTATTGTCCTCTATGCTGTACAAAACATTTATAAAAACATATGTGCCGCTTTCACCCGGTAATGTATTAAATTCCTTCGTATCCTTATTGTAGATGATATAGTAATCGCTTTTCTGAACATCGCAGAAATAGGATGTTATCCCAACCATATGATTGGGAATTTCGGCTATCCACTTTGTATCACTTGGAAGCTGTTTTTCAAAATCCTCCACAGCGGCATCATCAAAGTAAATATCGCTGGTGGAGTAAATATATCCACGGGGCACAGATTGCGCACCCTTTGTCCAATCTTGTGTATTGATGTGGGAATGGGCAGGAATATCAATATTCAAAAGTTGCTCCGCCTTTATGATCGGCTCGTCGCCGTGAGAATACACATTGTCAAAAATAAAGGTAAAGGATCCGTAAATGCAAAGAATCACCGCCATAACCAAACCAACGATCACATTCTTCTTATATTTGCAACCTTTCTTTTTCAAGTAAAAACCAAACACGATGGATGCAATCGGGATTGGAAGAAACAGAAAAAACACCCACATATTTTCTGTCATCAGGTGATTCCTTCCGGACAAGATCGCAACTCCCAGCGATGCCCCCCAAATGGTACAAATTGAAAGCACAACAAGTAAGATCGAGATGAATTTTAATTGCTTCTTCGGCTTTTGTTCTTCGACCTTATCCGGTGCACACTTGCCCAAAGAGGTAAGTGCCGAATCGGGGATCAAGGCATCTTTTCTTATGACGAAACTTTGTCCCGAAAACTGCAAAACCAAATATTTTCCATAGACTTGCACTTTCTCAACATCGTCAAAATATACTTTTTGTGTTCTTGTAATTTCACCGTTACCGGAAATGATCAGCAGAAAATACCCTTCGAAAACCTCATAAGAATATGTGCTTTGCAGCAATCTGCCCTCGCTGTTTCGCCACAGCTTTCTGTAAGCCAAATAACCTCTGATATGAGAGAGGATCCCAACTAAAAAAAAGGCAGCCAGCAAATCGACTATTCCTTCAGATGCAGATGCCACTGTAAAGAGAATGAAAAGGACAAGACAGACGATCGTAAATTGAATCGTGCGCTTTATCAGCGGAAAGGATGTTTTTTTGAAGACATCCCACAAATCAGCCTTTTCATATTGGAAAACATACGATTCCCGGGGCTCAGTTCTCGATTCTTCCATTGGCTCTGTTTCACTCATAAGGTCATCAAGGGAAACTGAAAAAATATCCTTAAGCCGGATCAAATTATCAATCGTCGGCAAAGTCTTATCCATTTCCCAAAGGCTGACAGTCTGACGGCTCACCAGCAGTTTCTGACCCAACTCTTCCTGGGACATCCCTATCTTTTTTCTATATAACTGGATCTTCTCACCAACGGTCATAAAGCTCCCTCCCTTTCTAATATAATTATATCACAAGCATATAAAATGTGAAGAATATGCTACTTGACCGTGTCAAGCAGCACTTGCATACGCATTTTCACTTTCTGTACACAACATTTTCATGATCTATTATAGGATAAAAGCGCAAATATATCAATGCAGGACACGACATCATGGAGGAAAAAATATTGTCAAATAACATTTCACTGCAATAACAGTAAGTCTTCGGTTTGCGGTGCCCGACGAATGTCCTTGGCGATGGGGCGCCTGCGTCCCTCGTCGACCGCGGCACACGCTGCGCCCTCGCTCCTCCTGCCACTTATCAAGCGCTCGGGCTCGGAGCTACCTCCTTCGCTGCGCTCAGTCGGTATCGTGACGGACAGGCAGTGCGCAGCATTGATCTGAGTCCAGCAAGGGGAGCCAAAAAAAGACCACCCATTTGGGTGGTCTTTTTAAATAAATGTAAAAAAATCATTTCATAAGGATTGTAAACTCTGCCGCTTTTCCTGCAAAGATCGTAAATGTGCCATATTCACCGTTCTTCAACGTTACGGCATAGCTGTTGCATACCACCACTTTATTACCATACCGCTCGTTCAAGTTCTGAGCAACGCACTCGACAGACTCAACATCATTCTTGGTAATAACAATATCATCCATACCGGAAAGGAAGCAAATAACCTTGCCGTCTTCCAACAGAACCTGTCTTTTTCCTTTCTTTACCTGTGCTGCAGGGCCTTCGACCCAGCCGGCCAAATTATTAGAATTTGCACGTGCCATTGCCTTAAAAAAACCTAATCCTGCCATAATAATTCCTCCTAGAAGATATATTTTGTCGTAAACGACCATCTTATTTTATCCTACTTTCTCCTACTTGTCAATATATTTCGTGATTTTATCCTATAATATTCTCGAGGTGATTGCAATGAAGCCGTTAAAAGAAAAAATCAGCATTACAATTGACAGCGATCTGCTGGATAAAGTAAGATATGAAGCAGAAAGAGATGACCGTTCATTATCGCAATATATAAACCTTATAATGAAACAGCACATTGCCAAAATAGAAGAAAGCAAGCCCTGAATCAGGGCTTGCTCAGTCTGTCAAAAAACTTCCAATAAGCCCCCGTTTCTGGTATAATAAAGGAAACGGGGGTGTAATTATGGAACAATGGAGAAAAGACGCAAGAAGCGAAGCAATTATCATAGATTTAGAGGCATTA
>SVLR01000053.1 GCA_015067785.1 Oscillospiraceae bacterium | reverse complement strand
GACCCTCATCCGACCTCGCTATGCTCGGCCACCTTCCCCAAAGGGGAAGGCTTTGGCAGATGCTTCAAGGCAGAGAATCATCCCCTGTCTTGCTTTCTGTCTTATGTTTGATCCATCACTATCGATCTTGCCCAACTGAGAAACGTTTCTTTGTACTGCTCTTTGTGGCTTACAGGTGTCACAAAATTTATGACCCAGAAAGCATCTCGACTCCGACAACAAACAGCTAAGTAATAAAACGTCTGATCCTCAGGTGTATCGATATACTCAAACCATAGGAATTTCTCATCCTTATTCATCGTCAAATCGGTTTTGCCGTTAGACTTCAACACAAGATTACCGTATTCTTTTAGGGTAATATCGCCAATAAAAAGCGTTTCGCTTTCCCGCACGGCAAGCACCATTACGTTCTTTGACTGGTAGGAAGCAAAAAATCCCTGCTGCTCTACCTGCTTAAACGCGTCTGTCAGTGTGATCTGGAATTCTCCTTTTGTAAAGGTCTTTGTTTTTTCTGCCTCTGTACGGGATGCAGCATCAAATAATCCTCTCATCAGAAAAAATCCCAAAGCAATGCCAACAGCCATTGCCACACATGCAATCACTACGCCTATCCGGCCGTTTCTTCTTTGTTTTCTCAATTGTCCTTCGGATTGCGCTACACCGTCAAAACGGAAAGGATTGCTGCCAAAAACAAAATGATGTTTTCCTGAAAGAGCGACATCCTCCTGCCCCTCCGGAATGGTAACTGTGGCATTGCAGTATTCCTTGCTTATTCTGTCCGCGATCAAAAATATCTGTTGCTCGCCCTCTTCGATGGAGAAGGTCTTCGTTTCTCCGTTCTTGATTTCACCGATTTTCCGGCAGGGTACGCCATCAATGATAAGCTCCTGCGACTGTTCATCGCGAATATACACCTTATCCTTCATCGCGCATCCAACAAAGCTTTTATGGCGTGTGATCATCAAATTTCTCATAAAAAGACCTCCTTAAGACATATTTTTAGCGCACAGCGCGTTCTGTCATTTGCGGACAACCTTACATATAAATTTTACCATATACAGAGAGGTAAAGTCAAGAATATCAAAAACCGGTGCATTGAGCACCGGTTTTTGTTTCGGGTCGTCCAGAGGTCGACCCCTACAAGCCTTCTCCCGGGAGAAGGTGCCCCGCAGGGGCGGATGAGGGGATGAACAAGTGCAGGCTGACCCTCATCCGACCTCGCTATGCTCGGCCACCTTCCCCAAAGGGGAAGGCTTTGGCAGATGCTTCGAGACAGAGAACCGACCCTTGTTTTAGAGCAAGGCTTCATCCTCCTGTTTCTTCACCCTGTTATAAAAGCGCTCACCCTTTATGTGGGCGCACAAGTCGCATATTACAAACACGGCAAAATAAACCGGTACTGCTATCAAAGCGATCACAGGGTATGTCAAAAAGGCAAGCCCCTCAAAGGGAGAGTGGATCAAAAACATGGAATTGACATCGTATGCTACCGCCTCGGATGCAAGGGCGTGGAAGACAAGATTGCAGTAACCGCCGATCGCCGCCATTACAAAGATGGAAATCACAATATTGGTAATGTTTCTTTTCACGTCTATTTTTATGTAGCCGAAGAACGGAAGCAAAAGAACGTTAAACAGCAGTGTAGCGTGCGCTGCTATGCTCTTGAAGTTTTCATAATCGGCAAGTGTGGGGTTATTTATGAAATCCATGTTTGCAAACATACCGACGAGGGTTGAAATGATGCCGAACCAAAAAAGATAATCCGCGAAAAACGATCCCAAGCGCGACCTTTTATTCTTTAGGAACCCAAAGATCAGCGCAGACCACATGACCACATTGCAAGGATATATAGGTAAAATCAAATTAGGCGTTACCCTTAAATATTCCATTGCGCCGTTTCCCGTCAAAAGTCGAAATGCAAAGGTGCTGTAATGCAGCAATATGGTAAAAATCGCCGCAGCTGCAAGAATGATGTTTTGCGTGCGTTCTTTTTTGACAAACTTTTTGATCAGCCATAATCCAAGTGCGATGAAAGCGATTAGGATAAAATTAAAGAGTATCAGCTTTTCCACATTGTCACCTTTGTTTCTCTATAAACTCTCAGCAACAAGGCAGGGGTATTGTCTGTCTTGTTCCCCATCTTTTTGTTTACTTATAGAAGGTATTGCCGCCGATGAATTCCCGGAGCAGGCTGGTGGGTGGGATCTCGTCGTCCACATCTGCTTCCTGCACATAGTTGAGGATCTTCACTAAGCCCCGGACCTGCTCATAGCAGCTTTCTTCCGGCTGGACGGCGGTGAGCAATGGGAAAATGTGCTTTTTGATAACTGCCAGTTCATAAAGCGTAGAGGTGTTGAAAATCACATCTGCCTGCTCCCGGAAGGGGAATATCCACCGCTTTTCGCCACGGCGGACAGAGTCCCACATGGACATGGTCTTTTGCACCGTTGCACCGCGACCCTCCAAGTCCCGGACAATTCGCCGCAGCAGCCGCAGGTGGCTGGCGGGGATCCGGTTATGGTCGTCAAGGCTCAGCGGGATCAGGGGGCAGATATAGAACTTAAAGATGCTGTTCTTATCCAGCTGAGGCGGGATCAGCATTGGATTCAGGGCGTGAAGTCCCTCCACAATGATGACCGTATCGTCACGCATTTGGAACTTATGTCCCTTCCACACACGTCTGCCGGTCTTAAAATCGAAGGTAGGAATTTCGATCTCCTTACCCTCCAAAAGGTCGGTCAGGTTCTGGCGGAAAAGCTCGGTATCGATTGTATTGATATGTTCAAAATCGATCGTTCCGTCCGGGCCGGGAGCGATCTTGTCCCGGTCAATGTAATAGTCGTCCAGTCCCATCAGCACCGGCTTTTTGCCGTGGACACGGAGCTGTGTTGCCAGTCGGTTTGCAGAGGTAGTCTTGCCCGACGAGCTGGGACCTGCCAGCATAACAGCTCTTGCTCCCCGCTGGCAAACCATATCCGCCACTTGGGCATACCGCTTTTCGTGGAGGGCTTCATTGACCCGGATCAGCTCCCGGATCTTGCCGCTTTCCGTTAGGGCGTTGAGATCTGCTACGGTCTCGCATTCCATCAGCTTGCACCAGCGGTCGCCCTCCATACAGACATCAAAGACCCGGGGTGTGGTCTTATATTCCGCCACCTGATCGGGATAAGCATCGTCGGGATAGATGAATACAAAGCCGCCTTCAGCCGGCAGGATCTCCCACACCTGAATATAACCGGTGGAGGGTGCCATCTCGCCGTAATAGTAGTCGAGGAAATCCTCATAGCCGTAGCAGCCGAAGGTCTCCTCTTTACGGAGGGAAAGAAGCCGCGCCTTATCGGTCTTGCCCATACGCGTAAAGGTCTCCACAGCCTCCGCGGTACTGACCATTTTGCGGTTTAAGGGAATGTCCCGGGCGATCAGATCTTCCACCTCCCGGCGCAGACGCATCCAGGAGAAGTGTTCATCCTCCACAGAGATATAGGCCGCAGAGCCCAGAGTCGTACCCATTTTCGCCCGGGCATTGGGCCACAGGCGGTGCAGCGCCAAAAAGACCACGAACCGGGCAGTTCGCTCATAGACCTCCTTGCCCACCGGGTCCGTATAGCGCAGAAGCTCTACCACACCGCCGGAGGCTGCCATTGCCCGACGGATGGAGCTGCGTTCCAAAACATCCTTTTCCCGGACAGGGATATAATTTAAGCTAAAGACCTCGCCTGCGATCTTTGCGGCAATGGGCCGTGTTGTCAGGCTGTTGCTGTCCAGTCCCATATCCTCTAAAATTTGCCGCAGAGACTGACCGGTCTTTGCAAGTATTTCACGGTTTTCTATCCATAATTTCATAGGGACTCCCTCCGCCTATCTCTCAATTTCTGTCATCGCGCACAGCTTAAATTCCAATATCCGCAAAACAGTATCATCCAGCCATTTCTCCGTAAGGTTGCCGTTTTCCAGTGCCGATTCTACCGCTAAAAAGCAGGCATCCAGATCTTCCGGCATCAGTACTATATCACAGCCCGCCTGAAACGCCATCACAGCCGCCTCTCCGGAAGCATAGTTTTTTAGGATCGTATCCATAACAAAGGAATCTGTAATGATAAGGCCGGAAAAGCCGCATTTTTGCCGCAGGCACTCGGTCACCAGCTGATACGACATCGTTGCAGGTGTCATATCGCCCGTAATGTTCGGTGCTGCCACATGGCCGAGCATCACAAAATCCTGATTTGTGGCATCCTTAAAAGGCAGCCACTCACATTCCATCATCTCGTCCAAGGTCTTATAGGTTACTGCCAGCTCGTAATGGCTGTCCTGGGCCGTATCTCCGTGGCCGGGAAAATGCTTGAAGACCGGCGTAATATTCTGATTGCGAAGACCCTGTGCCATCGCTGATGCCATATTCGATGCTGTTTGGGCATCGGAGGAAAAAGCCCGATTGCCGATTACTGTATTTTGCGGATTGGTATATACATCTGCCACTGGCGCAAAATTCATATTAAAGCCATATTCCCGGAGATACATGCCGATGGTACCGCCCATTTCCTCTGCGTTGCTTGTATCTCCGGTGGCACCCACTGCCGCGGCACTCTTATATCTTGGAACGGAAAAGCCGTTATGGTTTGCAATACGCGCCACTGCGCCGCCTTCCTCATCGATAGCGATAAATAAGGGGATCTTGGAAAGCTGCTGCAAGTCTTGATTAAATTTTGTGATCTGCTGGGGCGACTGCAAATTTTGGGCAAACATCGCAATACCGCCCACCGGGTACCGGGCAAGGGCATTTTCCAGCTGCTGCGTTACGGCTTTGCAGCCTGTCTCCCCTTCCGTAGCCCCCGGCTGAGTATGCTCCAGCATTTCCGGCTGTACCACAAAAAGCTGACCGATCTTCTCCCATTGGGTCATTGCTTCCAGCAACCGCTGCGCCTCAGAAAGGGTTTCCTCTGGTACGGTGGGGTTCGTCTCTGCCCCATCCGGCTCGGTTATTTTCTCTCCCCCCGACAGGTGAGGATCCCGGGTGGGAAGCAAGGCACAGCAAACAAAAAACACCGCACTAATCACAGCCAGAACACAAAAAGCTGTCCTGATAAATATTTGGTGATTAGATTTTTTGGTTTTTTCTTTCATAGCTTCTTCCCTGTTAAAAATCGGTTTACCCCTGTTCCTGACCGATGGTCATAATGTCGTAGGGCGTTGTCTGATAGACAAAGTAGTTGAGCCAGTTAGAAAACAGCAAATTGGCGTGTCCCCGCCAGCGGACGATCGGTTCTCTGGTATCATCGTCATCAGGGAAATAGTTTTTCGGTACTTCGATAGGAAGTCCCAGCGCCTTATCCCGCAGATATTCCTTTTTGAGGGTATCTGCGTCGTACTCCGAGTGACCGGTAATAAAGATCTGCCGACCCTTTTTGCTCATAGCCGCATAGACACCGGCTTCCTCGGAGGAAGCGAGAATTTTCAGGTCTGTCTTCTCGATATCCTCCCGGAGTACGGTAGTGTGCCGGGAATGGGGTGCCCAAAACACATCGTCAAAACCCCGGAGCAAAATGGAGCGCTTATAGTCCGCCTGATGGCGAAATACGCCAAAGAGCTTCTTATCGAGGGGCTTCTTTTGGATGCCGTAATGGTAGTACATACCTGCCTGCGCGCCCCAGCAGATGTGGAGCGTGCTGTGGACATTGGTTTTCGTCCACTCCATAATCTCGCACAGCTCCTGCCAGTAGTCCACATCCTCAAAGGCCATATTTTCCACCGGCGCGCCGGTGATGACCATACCGTCAAATTTCCGGTGCTTCAGCTCGTCGAAGGTCTTATAAAAAGTGAGCAGATGGTCCTGCGATGTATTTTTGGATACATAAGTGCTGGTTTTCATCAGCTCCAGCCGGACCTGCAGGGGTGTATTTCCCAAAAGCCGGCTCAGCTGGGTCTCGGTAACGATCTTGGTAGGCATCAGGTTCAGCACCACGATCTCCAGGGGACGGATGTCCTGCGTGCTGGCTCTGCCCTCTTTCATAACAAATATATTTTCCTGCTGAAGCGCTTCTGCCGCCGGCAGGTCATTGGGAATTTGAATGGGCATAGTACCGCCCTCCTCTTTGCTTGTCTTTTTATTATTTTATCCCAAGGCACCAATATTGTCAATTCCCTGCAATCGGGTGCCCGGGTAATAGTGGGCAAGGATATCGGCATAGTCGCTGCCGCCGACTGCCATCGCCTCCGCGCCGTCCTGACTGAGTCCTACCCGGTGACCGAAGCCTTTGGTGGTAATGGATACGGAAGACCCCACAACAGTAATCACAAAGGCAGTGGAGCGAAGCTTTAATTTTTGCCGAACAGTGGTGCCTTTATATTCCGTGCCACCGATCTCGATGGTCGCAACACCACCGCCGTTTGTATAAGTGATCTTTCCGATCCAGGAGCCGGGTGTGCCGGACAGGCCGTCAAAGGCGGCGGCAAATTCCTCTGCGGACATTGAGACGGTTTTCATATAGTCAGAGGAATTCTCCTCACCGGGGCTGGGTACAGACTGCAAATACGGTACATCTGCGCCCCAAACCGCGGCTGCATCCTCCGTTCTGCCGCCGGAGCAGGAAAAATAGGTAGCTTCGATCAATTCTCCTGCATAAGTTACCACCTGTCCGGCAGTTGACAGCACCGCCTGCCGCACTTTTTCGCTAAACTTTGCGCCCCCGGTATAGTTCTCCGGGCGCACATAGGCTTGACAGCAGCCGTAATCGGTACAGATATTGGCATTTTCGTGGCGTTTTGTGCGCAGCGCATAGGTCCGCGCCGCCACTGCCTGTGCCTTTAGCGCTTCCACCTCATAGCTTGCCGGCATCTCCGCCAGCACCACGCCCCATATGTAGTCCTCCAGATCCATTCCCTGCACGGTGCCGTCCGCCATCAGGACCCGAAAAGCGCCGGATTCCGATGGTTCGGTGGCTTCCGTGGGAAAAATAGACGGCAGATTCCAGCCCGGCTGGCAGGCGAGCAGCAGCATCATACACGGCAGCAACACACCCAACGTAAGCGCGATATGAAGTTCCTTATTTTTCATAGCGATCCCTCCCGCCATTATTGTAACGGTCTGCTTGTCCGCCACTCGTCGAAAGGACACATCTATCTCGTAAAGATTTATCGCGAGGGTTGACAGCGACCGGTATATTTCGTATAATTTAGACACAAATTCCGAAACGGAGTGTATTATGAAGAAGTTAGCTAAAGTATTTACTGTGCTGCTCCTTGCCGCAGCGATCCTCTTGGGCACAGCATGGTATCTTTTGGAATACGATACGGATTTTACCCACGATGTGCTGCTGCGCGGTGCCCGGTTCTTTGAGGATCAGGGCTATCCCACCATCTCCACCTGGATGTATGACAGAGCATATAAGTACGGTCAAAGCATTGAGGAGATCGCGCTGGAGCTATCTGCGTATTATCAGTCTACGGGCAATTACACAAAGGTAGAGGAAACCCTGCAGCGCGCCATTCGCGATGGCGGCGGTGTCAAGATCTATCTTGCGCTGAGCCAGACCTTCGTGAAGCAGGATAAGCTTTTGGATGCCCATCGGCTTGTGGAAAATGCGCCCGCGGCAGTCAAGGAAAAGCTGGAGCTTCTGCGTCCTGTAGCCCCTGCCCCCGACTTTCCTGCCGGATATTATGATACATATCTGTCTGTACAGTTCCGGTCGGAGGGTGGCAGCGTCTATGTGTCCTCTGGAGACTTCCCTTCCATCGGTCAGGATCTCCACACGGAGGCTGTGACCTTAGGCGCAGGCGAAAATGTCTTCTACGCTCTGACTGTAGGAGAAAACGGCTTGGTCAGTACCCTTACCGAGCATCGCTACACCGTAGTGGGCGTTGTAGAGCCGGTGGTCTTTACCGATCCTAAAATGGGCACCGCTATCCGGGAAGCTGCCGGTTTCCTGGAGGGCACCACGATCTACACAAACGATCTGTGGAGCATCAAGGATTTCACCGTTCCTGCGGGAGTCGTCAGCCTTGAAGACCTGAAGTATCTGCCCTATTTGGAATCCCTTACTGTCTCCGGTTGTCAGGCGCCGCTCACACCGCTCAGTCATTTAACGGAACTGAAAACTCTCACCGTAAAGCGGTCTATCGTAGAAACAGAGGGTCTTGCGGCTATCTTTGGTCTTAGTAAGCTGGAAGCCCTTACAATGCGTGGCTGCAGTCTCTCCTCCATTGCAGGCATTGAAGCCCTGACAACCCTGAAAACGCTTGATCTTGGCGAGAACGTACTGCGGGAGCTTAGCCCCATTTCCCAGCTTACCGGTTTGGAAATTTTGCTGCTGGATAACAATGCAGTTACCGATCCTGCAGCCCTTAGCAGCCTGAAAGCTCTCCGTCAGTTGGATCTTTCCCACAATTCTATCACAAATATTTCCTCTCTTCAAGTTTTAACTGCTCTGCAAGACCTGAATCTTAGCAGCAATCAGATAAAAGATGTACAATCCCTCAGCAAATTGGGCGAGCTGACCCACCTAAATCTTTCCTACAATAAGATCTCCTCTGTCACCTATCTGTCTGCCTGCAAGAAGCTTGTAGAGTTAAATATCTCCAACAATTCCGTCTCCAGCATCTACACCTTCAATCAGCTGACGGCGCTGGAAACGCTGAATTTCTCAAATAATAAAATCTCCTCCATCCCCGCCTTCCCCAAGGATTGCGCCCTGACCACCGTTGATGGCACCAAGTGCTCGATCACCAGTATCGAAAGCTTGGTAGGCCTGCAAAACCTCAACAGTGTCACGCTGGACAACAATGCAGGCCTGAAAAACATTTCGAACCTGAGCAAATGCCCCCGGCTTGTGATGGTCAGCGTCTACGGCACGAAAGTCAAGGATGTCAAAGCCCTGACAAATAACAGCGTTGTGGTTTATTACACGCCCTAAAGTACTAACCGCCTCCCGACACCGGGAGGCGGTTATGTCGTCCTCGCAGTATGGGCAAAGTTGACATATTTCTTCAATCTTGTTATAATATTAAAAATGCTTTTATCTACCG
>SVLR01000012.1 GCA_015067785.1 Oscillospiraceae bacterium | reverse complement strand
AGAGTAATGCCACCATCAATGCGGCCATCGAAAGCAGCGTTACCGGCATACGGGTTACGAAAGCGTACACCAATGCCCATAGCGAAATGGAAAAATTCAAGGTAGGCAACGATCAGTTTGTGGAGGCATCCCGCAGCGCCTATAGTGCTATGGCGAAGTTCCATTCATCGACTATGTTTGTCACAGAAGTGTTCAATGTTGTGATACTGATCGCCGGTGGTCTGTTTATGTATGCCGGGCGCATCAATTTTGCGGACTATTCCACCTTTATCGTTTCTGTAAATCTGTTTATCAAGCCTGTAAATACCCTCATCGGGTTTATGGAGCAATTCCAGAACGGCGTCAGCGGCTTTAAGCGCTTTTTGGAGATCATGGACGAAGTGCCTGAAAGTGAAGCTGCCGATGCTCAGGAGCTGACAAATGTGGAGGGCACCATCGAATTTAGAAATGTTTCTTACGGATATGATACCTCCAAGGAAGTGCTGCGAAATGTCAATCTGAAGCTGGAAAAAGGCTGCAAGTTGGCGTTGGTGGGCCCTTCCGGCGGCGGCAAGACGACCCTCTGCCATCTGCTGCCTAATTTCTATAAGCTGGGTGCAGAAGATGGCGCAATACTAATTGACGGCAAGGACATTCGAAGCCTGACCCTTGACTCCGTTCGCCGCAATATCGGTATCGTTCAGCAGGATGTATTCCTTTTTGTGGGTACGATTCGGGAAAATATCCTCTACGGCAGACCGGATGCCACGGAAGAAGAGGTTTATGAGGCGGCGAAGCGCGCCAATATTCACGACTATGTGATGACACTGGAGAAGGGCTACGACACGGAAATTGGTGAGCGGGGCGTGAAGCTTTCCGGCGGACAGAAGCAGCGGCTGTCAATCGCCCGCGTGTTTTTGAAGGATCCTGCCATTCTCATTTTGGACGAGGCAACCAGCGCGCTGGACAATACCACCGAGGTGCTGATCCAGCAGGCGCTGGATGAACTGTGCAAGGGCCGCACGACGCTGGTGGTGGCCCACAGACTTTCTACTATCCGCAATGCGGATGAAATTGCGGTGGTTATGAACGGCGAGATCACCGAAAGAGGCACCCACGAGGCGCTGATGGCTGCCGGAGGAATGTATAAGGATCTGTACAGCCTGCAATTCCGGGACAACGATTTATTATAAAAGCAAGCAGGATCGAAGGAGGGCGTATATATGCCAAAAAGAATTTTATTTCAGGGCGATTCCATAACTGACTGTGGAAGAACCCGTGGCAATTTTTACGATTTAGGCAACGGATATGCCAATTTGGTAAAGGCATCGTTGGGCACGGATTATTCCACCGAATACGAGTTTATCAATCGTGGAATCAGCGGTAACAGAGTTGTTGACCTCTATGCAAGAATCAAGGCGGATTTCATCAATTTAAAGCCCGATTATGCCAGCATTTACATTGGTGTCAATGATGTGTGGCATGAGATCGCCGCAAACAAAGGCGTAGATACAGAGAAATTTGAAAGAATTTACGGAATGCTGATCGATGAAGTAAAAGCCGCTTGCCCCGGGATCAAGCTGATGATCATCTCGCCCTTTGTTTTAGAGGGGAACTGTACTTGTAATACAGAGGAAATGCCCGACAGATTGGCAAGATTTCAAAAGGATGTGGCGGAAAAGGCAGCAGCCGCAAAGCGGATTGCCGAGAAGTACGGTTTGCCCTTCGTTGAACTGCAGCTGGCTTTCGACGAGGCGTGTACCAAAGCCCCTGCGGACCATTGGGTGCTGGACGGTGTCCATCCCACCCCCTGCGGCCACGAGATCATCAAAAGACTGTGGATCAAGACCTTTCAGCAAAAAATGGGCAATTAACCCTATCATAGGAACAAGCCGTGAGCGCAACTGCTCACGGCTTGTTTTCGTTATTTAGTTCCTTTATATGCTGTTTTAAAATCAGGTTAATGTATTGGGAAAGAGAACGGTCATCTCTTTCAGCCTCGTATTTTAGCTTTTCAAGAATATCGCTATCGACGGTTATGCTGATTTTCTCTTTCAGGGGCTTCATATTCATCACCTCTGGGGATATTATAAGAAATATTCCTGATAAATCTTGACAAGTAGTATAAAGTAGGATAAAATACTACCCATAAAAGGCCTTTCCTAAACGGACATTCGTGCGTTTAGCGAGGAGATGATAATAGGAGGTTATTATGAAGAAAGGTATTTTGGCGGTTATCAGTATAATTGTTGTAGTAGGAATTGCACTGGCGTTTGTCTATTTCAATGGCAACGATGGTACAGATGACCCTAAGCCAACGACTCCAAGTGAAGAAAACTTGGATAAAGTCCCAGAGGACACTGAGGGGCAGGACACAGAAGATCCAAACAAGGATGACTGCGGCTCAGAGCACGCCTTCAGCACATGGAAAACCGTAGCGGAAGCTACTTGTACCCAGAAGGGAAAAACGGCGAGAGAATGCATAAATTGCGGTAAAGTAGAGGAAAAGCCCGTAAATGCAAAAGGACATAAGGAAACGGTGCTTTCTGCAAAGGCGGCAAGCTGTACGCAGACCGGATTGACAGAGGGCAAGAAATGCTCTGTTTGCGGTGTAACGACAAAAGCACAGGAAACAGTTCCGAAAAAGGCTCACACAGAAGAAATTGTGCCAGCAAAGGCGGCGAGCTGTACGCAGACTGGATTAACGGAAGGTAAAAAATGCTCTGTTTGCGGTGTAACGACAAAAGTACAGGAAACAGTTCCGAAAAAGGCTCACACAGAAGAAATTGTGCCAGCAAAGGCGGCAAGCTGTACTCAGACTGGATTAACGGAAGGTAAAAAATGCTCTGTTTGCGGTGTAACGACAAAAGCACAGGAAACAGTTCCGAAAAAGGCTCACACAGAAGAAATTGTGCCAGCAAAGGCGGCAAGCTGTACGCAAAATGGCTTAACGGAAGGCAAAAGATGCTCCGTTTGTGGTACAGTAATTAAACCGCAGCAAACACTTTCAAAGCTTGCTCATAATTATTCTGCTTGGACAGTTACATTACAGCCTACCTGCACAGATTCCGGATATAAATCCAGAGAGTGTACGGCGTGCGGGGATGTAGATCAGGCATCTATCAGTGCGACAGGAAATCATAGTTACTCGGGTGGCAAATGTGTTGATTGCGGTTATTATGTCCCCGGAACGAGCGGGCTAACCTATAAGCTCAGCGGCGACGGAAGCTATTATATCTGTACAGGCATAAATGATTACTATCCTCCAAGTACAATAACGATTCCGGCTTATTATAACGGCAAACGCGTGAAAGAGATTGGCGGGAACGGTTTTGTGGATTGGTCTGGTAGAATAAAAAATATTATTATCTCTGAAGGCATTGAGAGCATAGGCAGACTTGCTATATACTGTTCCGGCATAACTTCGATAACAATCCCGAATAGTGTGAACTATATTCACGGAATGGCATTCGGAGGTTGTGATATGCTTGAAACCGTATATATCAGCACAACGGGATGGAAACTGAAAGGGAAAGCAATCGATTTCTCTAATCCTTACACAGCGGCACAGCAACTAAGAGGATATAATGATGGCAAGGCCTATACGAGGTAAGTTCAAATTTTAGGAACAACAAAATGCTATCATATCATTTGGTAAAACAGACCGTCTTTGGCGGTCTGTTTTTTGCTTGACAATTGCACTCTAATCCATTAGAGTATAATTACTCTAATGGATTAGAGGAGGAATGGGAAATGGAAACACCGAAGATATTTGAAAGCGAGTACCGTTTTTGCTGCATTTTATGGGAGCACGAGCCTGTAAAAAGCAGCGAGCTTGTTAATCTCTGCCGGGAGCAGTTAGGGTGGAAGCCCACAACCACCTACACAGTCATTAAACGCCTGTCCGAGCGGGGGGTACTAAAAAATGAGAATACGGTGGTGACGAGCCTTGTCACGAAGGATGCGGTGCAGGAGGCGGAAATCAATGAAATGGTGGAAAGGACCTTCGACGGGTCGCTGCCGGCTTTTGTTGCCGCATTTACAAGACATCAAAGGCTGTCAGATAAGGAGATCGATGAGATCCAGCATATGATCGACCGTTACCGTAAGGGGGAAGCGTAATGGCAGAGCTTTTTCTGAAAACCCTTAATATGAGCATATCTGCCGGTTGGATCGTGCTTGCGGTGGTACTGCTGCGGCTGCTCTTAAAGAAAGCACCAAAATGGATCACGGTCGTTCTTTGGGGCATTGTGGCGGTGCGCCTCGTTTGTCCGTTTTCTATTGAGAGTATGCTCAGTATGATACCCAGCAAGGAGACGGTGAGTTCTACGATCATGACCGATGAAGCACCCGCCATCAGTTCGGGAATTCCGATTATCAACAGTACCGTAAACCCCATTATTGAGGAGACCTTTACCCCGATGCCCGGCGCCAGTATAAATCCCTTGCAGATATGGATCCCCATACTGGCGGCAATTTGGATTGTCGGAATGGTTGCTATGCTTATCTATACGGTTGTCAGTTACGGGCGGGTAAAAAGAAAGATCGGGACAGCGGTTTTGCTATGCGGCAATATCTTCCAAAGCGAAAATGTCGCATCGCCCTTTGTGCTTGGTATTGTAAAGCCGAAGATCTATTTGCCTTTTTCGATGAATGCGGGGGAAATGCATCATGTGATCGCCCACGAGCAGGCCCATATCCACCGTAAGGATCACCTGTGGAAGCCCCTTGGTTTTCTGCTGCTTGCGATCCATTGGTTCAATCCTCTTTTGTGGGTGGGATATATTCTCCTTTGCCGGGATATCGAGCTTGCCTGCGATGAAAAGGTCATTAAACAGCTGGATACGCAGGAAAAAGCGGACTACTCCCAGGCGCTTCTTACTTGTAGTGTAAACCGCCGCATTATTGCGGCCTGCCCTCTTGCCTTTGGCGAGGTTGGTGTAAAAGAAAGGGTGAAAACCGTGTTAAAGTATAAAAAAGCGGCACTTTGGGTGACGGTCGTGGCGGTCGTGTTATGCGTTTTCTTTGCCGCCTGCACACTCACCGACCCTAAAACGGAGATTCCGGATCCGACCGACCCGAATCAGTGGGAAGCTTTTCTTAAGTCAATGTATCCGGAATATCTTGGGTTGGATGCATCTAACGGCTTAGATGTCATTGTATGGCAGATGGCAAAGGGGCATTATAGCTTTGGCTTGTTGCCTCACGCAGAAGTGCCACGAAATCATATAGATAAGGAACTGTTAAATTTAAAGCCAGTATCCGCATATGCTATGAGTAATATATTAAAATGCTATTCTGTAGATAAAGATAAAATATATATTATTCCATGGCAGAATCCGGTGTCCAGCTATATAGCAGAGTATTGGATGATCAAAGAGGGAGAGAGCGAGGCTGAGCGTGAAGCAAGACGAGCGGAATATATAGAAGATCTCCGTTATCGACTGTTGGATTTTGGTGCAGAGTTTCCTAACAGCATATGCCGCGACAGCATAACCGTGGACATTGATGGCGACGGCAAAAAGGAAATGTGTATGATTACGTTAGAAGCTTTGGATGCCTATTCCACCTATTATCAATTTAGAGCAAGAGAAATAGGTGAGAAGGAATGGGAATATGACGGCTATATTATGGATACTGGACGAGAGGGGAATATAGTTACCAGCTATACCTTCGAGAATAATGATCTTTCCTTTGCTGTGGATGAACTTGGACAGGTGTATATTAAAGCGCAATGTCGGGAAGGAGATATAACGGAAAACCGCAGAGTCGATATCGCATTTTTGGAGGGGACAGTACAGTTCCTCTATAAAGGCGAGTTGCTTGCGGGACGGCAACCTAAAACGACACTTATGTTTGCGGAACCGTCTCTTTCATGGGTCATATCGGATATTCCTCCAGTGTATATTTGGGGCGGAGAGCTGCTCAGCAATGGGAAAACATTGGCAGAGACATCAAAGATTACACTGACCCAAGAGCTGCTTGGGCAACTGATGGATGGCTATGGCGGTCAATACAGCCAGCTTGCGGAAAGCATCCTGCAAAACACTTCTACAGCCTATGAGATATATCCTGTATCCCCTGAGAGTGTTGACCTTTACTATTTGCTTGTGCAAGAGGGTGGCGGAAGGATTTTGGTATACGGCCACTATGAAAACGGAGAAAAGAACGGCTTTATCCGGTGGATTTTTAAGACAGGATAAGGCAATATAGGTACAATAAATGGATATTCTTTTTGAGATATTTTTAGAGATCTACGGGGAGCTGATGATGCTCATCGTCCCTGAGAGCAAATGGACGAAGAAGAAAGGTGCGATCGCTGTCGTTGCCGCGCTAAACTTTATCGGTGTATTGGCGCTGTTTTTGTGGGGCGTTGTACTGCTGACAGACAACGGTGATGTCCTCGGCTGGATCCCGATTTTCTTTGCGGTGGTGCTCTCTGCGGTGCAGATCGGTCTTGGTATTTATCGGTTTATCCGCACAAAAAAGGAATAAAATGCTATCCCACCTGATACTTTCAGGTGGGATTTGGCTATTTTTGAGAAAAGGTGTTGCAAGAAACGAAAAAGGGTGGTAGAATATAGGCTGAAGTTCTATGTGAACAATTACCGCTTGGCGGTAAAACAATAAAGGAGGAGCATTATGACTTCCAGCGAAAAGAAGCAATTGCAGATCACTGCCTGCAAGGTCCGTATGGGTATCATCGAATCCACCCATTCCGCCAAGGCAGGTCACCCCGGTGGCTCTCTGTCCGCAACAGAGATCTTTACTTATCTCTACTTTAAGGAAATGAACATCGATCCCAAGAATCCCAAGTGGGAGGATCGGGACCGTTTCGTTCTCAGCAAGGGCCACACCGCCCCCGGTCTGTATGCCACGCTGGCACACCGCGGTTATTTCCCTGTAGAGGACTTAAAAACCCTCCGTAAGATCGACAGCTACCTGCAGGGCCACCCCAATATGAATATGGTCCCCGGTGTGGATATGTCCACCGGCTCTCTGGGTCAGGGTGTTTCTGTTGCTGTGGGTATGGCGCTGGCTGCCAAGAAGACCGGCAAGAGCAATCGCGTCTATTCTCTGTTGGGCGACGGCGAGATCCAGGAGGGTCAGGTTTGGGAGGCCTGTATGGCGGCTGCCCACTACAAGCTGGACAATCTGTGCATCGTTGTGGATAACAACGGCCTGCAGATCGACGGCAACATCAAGGACGTTATGAGCCCCTATCCCATTGTGGACAAGCTGGATGCCTTTGGCTTCCGCACCCTGGCTATCGACGGTCACGACTTTGATGCCATTGAAGAAGCATTCAATACCGCAAAGGCAACCAAGGGTATGCCTACCGCTATCGTGATTACTTCCGTTAAGGGCAAGGGCGTTTCCTTTATGGAAAATGACGCCGGCTGGCACGGCAAGGCACCCAACGATGCAGAATACGAGCAGGCAATGGCTGAGCTGAAGGCACAGCTGGCAGAATTGGAGGCGTAATTATGGCTGATATGAAGAAAGTTGCTACCCGCGACAGCTACGGCAATGCGCTCAAAGAGCTGGGCGCTGAGTACGAAAACTTAGTGGTTCTGGATGCTGATCTAGCAGGCGCTACCAAGACCGGTACTTTTAAGAAGGCTTTTCCTGACCGTCACTTTGACTGCGGCATCGCAGAGGCCAATATGATCTGTATGGCTGCCGGTATGTCCACCGCAGGCTTGGTGCCCTTTGCATCCAGCTTTGCGATGTTTGCGGCTGGACGTGCATTCGAGCAGGTTCGTAACTCCATTGGCTATCCCCACCTGAATGTAAAGATCGGTGCCACCCACGGCGGCATTTCCGTCGGTGAGGACGGTGCGTCCCACCAGTGCTGCGAGGACTTCGCCCTGATGCGCTCTATTCCCGGTATGACCGTTATCTGCCCTGCTGACGATGTGGAGGCAAAGGCTGCGGTCAAGGCGGCTTACCTGATGGACGGCCCTGTATATCTGCGCTTTGGCAGACTGGCTGTGCCGGTGTTCCACAGCGAGGATTACAAGTTCGAGATCGGCAAGGGCGAAGTGCTGAAGGACGGCAATGATGTCGCTATCATCGCCAACGGTCTGCTGACTTATGAGGCAATTCTTGCCGGTGAAGAGCTGGAGAAGCAGGGTATTCACGCCCGCATCATCAATATGGCTACCATTAAGCCTCTGGACGAGGAGCTGGTGCTGCGCGCTGCCAGGGAGTGCGGCAAGGTCATCACCTGCGAGGAGCACTCCGTCATCGGCGGTCTGGGCGAGGCTGTTTGCTCACTGCTGGCTGAAAAGTGCCCCACGCTGGTACGCCGAATCGGTGTCAACGACGAGTTCGGTCACTCCGGTCCTGCAGTTGACCTGCTGAAGCAGTTCGGCCTGTCCTGCGAGAACATTGTTGCCGTAGCAAAAGAGCTGTGCGGCAAGTAAGGAGAAATATATGAATACAAAGCAAATCATTTGCCTTGTTATGGCGATCATTATGCTGTTGGGCTTGGTCGCAATGGCAATCCCGATGCTGTAAATTATTAAAAAAGCCGTCCGATCGGACGGCTTTTTTAATTGACAATGGACAAATTTGGTACGCTGTGGAATGCATAAATGCATTCCTCGCGACTATTTTCGGGGCGAATTTTTTGGCGCCTGTGATGCCAAAAATGGCGAAAAATGGGGACTGCTGTGAGACAGTACAACTATCCACAAAGATTTTTCTTGATTTTCATTGGGAAATGTGGTAAAATGGCTTTCGATGTTGGGATTTTTTGACCTGACCACCATATACTTTTCGAGTAAGGAGGGATATGCTTGCGTAAGCGAATATTGGCAATGGCACTGACTGTGGCGCTACTGATGTCTGTGATCGTGTTCCCTGCAAATGCAGCGACCGGCACCGAAGAAACAGCGCTCCGCCAGATGATCACCAAGACCTATCGGCGCTTGCGTGCCACCAACGGCTACGACTCATACAACGGTTATTGCGGCAAGATGGCAGCATATACCTTGTATTATTTAGGTGTGGACAAAAAAGTTCACGTACATAACGGCAAAGATGAATACGACGCCTATAAGAATCTGGATAAGACCACCGGCGGCTATATGGTAGAGACCTATCCCGCTGCGGATTACACCCTTGAGGAAGCCCTGAATGCGATCAGCGAGGGTGGCACCCGGGATGTATATAACATTTTGGTGGGCTTCCAGCGGACCAATACCGCAGCCGGTAAGAAATACGGTCATGCGGTGGTGATCTACGGCATCCTCAATGGCAATGTTTACTTTACCGAAAGCTTCCAGCATATGGGTGTTGCCGAGGGTAAGCCCATTGTTTGCACCATCAAGGAGTTTGTTAAGAGCTACCGGGATTGGACGACCTTCGAGGGCGTGGTCCATTTCGGCACCAAGCGTTACGCGGATTTCTGTACCGGCTATAGCGCGGATCTTTTTGTAACGACCACTGAGACGGCTCCCATATATTCCATCCCCAGCACCACCGATGTGGAGGGCTTTACCACAAAGCAGCTGACCACCGCGCTTTCTAAGGAGCGATTGGAGGTTATCGGTCTGTATCAGAATGATATGGGCAAGTGGTTCTATGAGGTCAAGTACGGTGATATTACCGGCTTTGTAGAGACCGGAAAGACCCAGGTCCTTCGTTTTAACTTTGGACAGACAGCATCCGGGTTCAATGCCCCTGAGTCACTGCAGAAAGGCAAGGGCTTTACCGTTGGCGGTACCGTCATTGCAAAACAGGGCGGACTTGCCGCACTGAAGCTGTCCATCAAGGACCGGAGAGGAATGGAGCTGTATGGCTGCCACATCCAGAAGGATGGCGCTATGGCTTCCATCAACAAGGCCACCAGCGATCTGATGCAGTTTAGTAAGCTGGATGTGGGCGTGTATACATACACCGTTACCTGTGAGCTGGTCAACTACTATGTAGAGGGCGGCGAGCTGCTTTGCAAAACAGAGACAGTCACGCTGGTAAATAAGAGCTTTGCCGTTGGCAATGTGGAGGTTCCCACAATGCAGGAAAAGCTTCCCGAAGCGGAAACTCTGAACGGCTGGGTCTATGAGGACAATACCGGCAAGTGGAAGTTCTATGAAAACGGCGAGCTGGCCCAGGGCTGGATCTTCGATAACGGTGCGGATTACTACATCCTTGAGGATGGCACCGCTGCTACCGGCTGCGTGGAGATTAACGGCGAAAAGCGTTTCTTTACGCCGACCGGCGCGCTGCGTACCGGCTGGTATGAGACGGAGAAAGGCACTTATTATCTGCTGAGCAACGGCACTCAGGCAAAGGGCTGGCATAAGGTCAACGGGATCCCTGCTTACTTTGGTGAGGACGGTATCTGGCAGCCGGATGCCCAGTATACGCCTGAGGAAAATGCAGGTCTGTTGACAGATCAGCTGTTCACGACTCTTTTTGAGAACCTAAATAAGTGTACGGAGCAGTACCAGAATTTCTTTAATCCATAAAAAAGAGAGGCGTAAAGCCTCTCTTTTTTGATGTGCTGATCCTTGCTATGCTGGATGGTGGTGGGACGATGACAACGGGGAAGGCTTCGTCAAATGCCGCCGACGATATCTAAGCTGATCTCCACATCACAGTTCGGGACGATGAAGGCATAGCACCAATAGTTGCCAACTTCTTGCGATTGGATGTTTGTGCCGTTGACTGTGACGGCAATATCCGCGTCCATTACCTTATTCGTGTAGAGCTTCATTAGTATACCGGAGGCGTACTTTTCGGGAAATGCGCCGGCGGGGTGAGTCTCCGGGAGACAAACAATAAGCTCGCTGCCCTCGGTAACGGTGATTTGATAGCTGTGTCCGTTGCCTGTGAAGGGCTCGTAATCCTCGTGACCACAGTTTACGCAGCTGCGGATGGTAACGGTCTGCTCTGTGCCGGGGACGGGGTAGACACAGCCTTTGTCATAGCTGTGCGCAAAGAAGCAGGGGTCGATGTGTTCCTCGTCGTAATAATAGAAGCCGGTTGCAGGGGCTTCGCCACCCTTGCGCAGCGTAAGCTGGGTGTTATACTTGTAGTTCTTACCATCGTAGGAGTGGCTTGCGCCGGTCGCGCGATGGATGCCCAGGAACCAAAAGACAAGCTGACCGCCCTCGTCGGTGGTGCCGTCGGAATAGACGAAATAGTAATCGCCATTCTGGCAGTGCTGTGCCAAGGTTTCTGCGGGCTGGAAATAGTAGCTCATAAAGGCAATACTAAGGGAGCTTTTATAGTGACCCCGGGTGCCGAGATACTGGAAATTCTGCGCCTTTAAGTAATTGTAGACAGACTGAACATAGGTCTGGAATTCTTCATTGGTGAGGAAATCATATACCCTCCAGTCGCTTTGATTGAGCAGCGTAGGCCCGGTTTGGGGCAATTCCGGAACGAGACATTCGGCAAGCTTTTCTTCGGAATACCAAACATCCTCCTGATAACTGGTGCCGCAGCCGGCAAGCGCCAGCAGCAGACAGAGAATAAAAATAAAGGAAACTTTTTTCATTGCCAAACCTCCTATTAAGTAAAAAACCATTTACCATACGAGTACGCTGCATCTATGGTAAATGGCATAATTTACAGGCGATTATTCCAGTTTAAGCTCTGTGGATATATACAGATTGTCGCCGATCCTGATGGCGGACTTGCCGTCTACGGTCTCTCTGGAGAAGGAGAAGGTCCATTCTTCCTCTCCAAAATCGTTAAAGCGGAAGGTGATCGTTCCATCACCGAGCTGGTAAGTGCCGATATACTCTGTCGTTTCCGTCTCGTCACCGGTATAGTCAACGATAACGACGCGTACATAGTAAAGCACAAATTCAAAGGTGACCTTTTTGTCGTAGTGGGTCTCGTCACCAAAGACGGCTTCATATGTTCCTGACACTTGCTGATTGCAGCCGACCAGAGAAAAGCTGATGGAAAAAAGGAGGATGCATACAGTAAGGATGCGCAGTAATTTTTTCATAAGGTGCCTCCTGAATTTTGGTCATTTTGAACGGAAGGGCATACAGCCCGCTGATCCTCTATTATTAATGTAGCACAAAACCATCCCGTTGTAAAGGGTAAGTTTTGCGTTTTTAAGACTTTGCGACGGCAGATCACTGCGCCCCTTTGGGTCAGGTGATGCCACCGGAAATGACCGATGATCACCACCCTCATCCGACAAAAATCAGAGATTTTGCCACCTTCCCTCGGGGGAGGGCTGAGGGAAATGTTGCCAAAAAGGGGTGCAGGGGGAACAAGAGGTTGACATTAAGGCATATTTCGAGTATAATTCCGTAGTATAAACGGAAACTGTGCCCAAAAGGTTTTCGGGCGGGAGAAGACTGTGTTTTCTACAAATTAAGCGGTTTTTTAATAACTGCACGGGGAAGGAGGGCCATCCTAATGAAGAAAAATAAGAGAAAAGGTATGACACTGGCGGAGCTTTGTATCGTTATGGCGGTGGTAGCCATTGTGTCCTTGTCGGTGGCTTCCTTTGTTACGATGGCCAGCGGGCGCGGCACGGCGGCTGCCACTAAGCTGGATGCTATGGGCGATCTGGAGGACGTGGAATCCATCGTGGAAAGCTGGATATCGGAGGCTGTAAAAGATTCGGAAAATGTTATTAGTATTGTCGCGGCTGTAGATGCCGACAGCAACGAGATCAAAGTGAAGACACCAACAAACGACGAGGAAAAAATCAGTTTAGCGGGTAAGACCCTGCAGGTAAGTTTTCCCGGTGGGGATGAAGATATTTATTATCCGACGAAGTCCATCATTGGCTTAAAATTCTCTCGGGCATTTTTTACGGAAGAGGGCACACTTGTGACTGACGACGGAACCAATGCGCAAATTGGTGAGGCGGTAAACAATCCCCTTTACTACTGCACCGTAACTTACCAGTACCGCAACGGAATCGTTACGAAGGAACAGACCTACACCTTCTGTGTAAATCCCCGGGTGGGCGAAATTGTAGACTAAGCATTGCCTGAGAAATTTGAAAGGAGGGCGAGCCTATGAAAGAGAATATGAGATCCCGCAGAGGTGTTACCTTGGTAGAGGTCGTGATCGCCCTCGTGGTGATCGGTATTATCAGTGTCGCGACGCTGACGGTGATCTTTTCCTCTGTACAGATCGAAAATAAGACCGTTGTTGCGATGGATGTCCGCAATCAGGCGGAGAATGCCATTGAGTGCTTCCGGTTTGCAAAGGGAGATAAGGAGACTTTTATTGCTTGCTTAAATCAGACAACTGTGGGCGATGAGCCTGATTTTGAAAACACAGAGGCGAATACCCTTGTTTATGTATTGGATAAGGGCGGTTATACAATAACCATTACTGTAGAAGCAAACAAGGATCCGGAGACCAATGCGTTAATGGAGAATACAGTTGCAGCTTTTATTTTTGAAGCCGCTTATGAAAACGGAGATATGATATATAGCTTTTCCTTTCCCTCCGCAGAAGGAGGTACTACCGAATGAAAAAGAAATTACTTGACCGCCGGGGTGCGGCTATTGAGCTTGCCATTATGATGATGGTGTTCAGCATTTTTATTACTACGATGATTTTGACCACGGCGTTGCTTCAAAATGAGCACAAGGCTAAGGCTGAGCTTGGCATCAAGCAGGACATTTTCCTCGAGCAGCTGGGTGAAGATTTCGTGGATGCTGTTTTGAAGGGCGAAATGAATACAAATTGGAAGCCAGAAGATTATGATGGTATTACAATCGAGACCACGCCTATCGAAAGACATGCTTGGGTAGAAGGCGAAACAGTTGTCCCAACTTGCGAAGAGGATGGGTATATACCCTACACCTGTACTTTGTGTGGGGAAACAAAGAAAGAATATATAGCATCGAAAACAGGGCACAGCGTAGCGGGAATGAACTGCAAGAGCTTTGTTACGGGAGTGTGCGGCAAATGTCATACAGAAGTGACCGTGCGGGCAGAGCACAACTGGGGCAATTGGACAGTAACAACGCCTTCTACTTGCAATGGCGAGGGCACGGAAAGACGCTACTGTACAAACAATGATTGTGACGGGTTCGAGGAAAAGGCTACTCCTATTCTGCCTCATAGTTGGAATGAGTGGGAAACGGTTGTTGAAGCTGATTGTGACAATGAAGGGACGAAAAAGCGTACTTGTAGCAACAGCGGGTGCGAAGAATTTGAAACGGATATTATTCCACCACACAAGTGGAGCGATTGGAATGAAAATAAAGCCGCAACCTGCACAGAAGAAGGAGAACAAACCAGAACTTGTTCAGAATGCAAAGATACAGAAAATACTCCAATTCCAATGCTTGACCACGCTTGGGACAATGGTGAGGAAACAAACCCGCCTTCCTGCACGGTTGCTGGCGAAAAAACCTACACCTGCACGGTTTGTGGTGGAACAACAACTAAAGAGACCGCGGAAAATGGACATAGTTTTGATGAAAATGGTAAATGTACCGTGTGTAATGCAAGCAGTGCATATGTTTTGACCGTTGTTGCCGTCAGTAGAGATGCTTACAAACTGCAAGTGTTAGATTCTGTACCTGAAACAGAGTCTTGCGATACAGCGGTGTTGCAGATTGTTCTTGTATGGAGCGAAACGGACAACGCGTATAAGATTACGGAATGGAGTAAGAAATGAGAGGAGTTTTGGCAAGTATGTTTGAAAGTCCTATAAATGCCGTCATCGGCATTGATACCGATGCGGAAACCTTCAGCTTTTATGTAGATCTGGGAGACCGGCGTGAGGCGCAGCAGGTGGTTTCTTACCGCTGCCGTCCTTTCTGCGAGGAGTTTTATCAGAAGCTGGATAAGGCAATTAAGAATTATCAGCAGAGAAATCCCTCTGTTTCCCTAGCGAAGGTTGCGATCGTACTGTCGGACGATGCGTTCTTGATGGATACCCTCAATGTGCCCACAATGAACCGACGCGCGATGGAAAACTCTTTGGAGGTTGCCGTCGGTGCTAACTATAAGGGAAAGAAAAATCTGCGTTACCATACCTATTCGCTGAGCCAGAATAAGCAGTTTTCTACTTTTGGCATCGTAGGTATCCGCAATGATATTGTGAGCAAGCTGCATGAGGTCTGCGCCGCCAATCAGGTGAGCGTGCAGACGGTTACCTCCGCCGCCAATGCCATGGCAAGCGGTGCGATGGCGCTGAACGGCCGACTGAGAAACGGCACCTATCTGCTTTTGGATATTAAGGAAAACTGCTGCCGCTATGCCTTTGTGAATAAGGGCCGCGTCATCGGCGCGTACCGCCTGCCCTTCGGTGAGGCAATGCTCTATAAGTCCCGGCTGGTGTCTGAGGATCTGCTCTTTGACCACAGCAGCGGTGAGCTTTTGGTCCTAAACGCCAACGAAAAGGCAAAGGCAAAGCAGATCACGATGATGGGTGAGGAGATCCTGACAGATCCCGATATGATGCCTGCGGAGACCGATGAGGAAGAGGACGAGGAGGCGATCTTTGCCGCCGCTGCCGGAAGCGGCAAGCGCACAGGCAGAAAGCTGCCGAAATTTATGCAGCGGGAGCTGCCTGCTGACCGGGAAGGCTTCGTCTATGAGAATTTTCGCATTATCCTCAAATGGACGCTGGATCTGCTCAGCGGCAATCCTGCCATTACCTCTCAGGGCGCTGTGGATATGGTTTATGTCAATATGTCCAAGGAATACGATTATCTGTTCCCCCGGCTCAATTCTGAGGAGGAAGGCAACAGCGTGAAATTTGTTCCTCTGCTGGCAGGAAGTGGCTACAGCGATCAGGCTGCTGACGCAAGTGTTTTGGAGCTTTACGGCGGTTTCCAGCTGCGCCAATTCGGTAAGATCAACAATTTCTAAGTAAGGAGAGAGATTATGGGCCCGCAGGAATTTATGATGCTGTGTGTATACATACTTTCGGGAATATTGGGCCTGTGCGTTGGCAGCTATCTCAATGTGGTGATCTACCGCCTGCCCAACGAAATGAATCTCTCAAAGCCCGGCTCCCATTGCACCAAGTGTAATTACAGTCTTAAATGGTACGACAACATTCCGGTGCTGTCCTATTTGATGCTGGGCGGTAAGTGCCGCAAGTGCAAGGCGCCGATCTCGCCCCGGTATATGATCGTGGAGCTTTTGAACGCAGCGCTGTGGCTTTTGGCGGTGTGGCTTTACTGGGAAGCAAACCCTGTATATGCCTGCGCGGTGGCGGTATGCTGCTCGGCGCTGATCTGCATTTTCTTTATCGATTTGGAGCATATGCTCATATATAACCGGTTTACCCTTTTGGTTGCCCTTGCCGGTGTCGTGGCTGCTGTCACACAGGCAGAGGGGAAATGGTACGAGCACCTCATCGGCGGCTTCGTGGGCGGCGTGCTGTTCCTTGCTGTTTACTATGGCGCCATTGCGGTGCTGAAGCAGGAGGGACTGGGCTTCGGCGATGTGAAATACGCCGCCGCTGCGGGCTTGCTTTTGGGATGGCAGAGATTTTTGCTTTCCATTTTGATCGCCTCTGTAGCCGGTGCGCTGGTGATGGTGATCTCCAATCGGGTCACCCATGCGGATAAACGGAAGGAGTACCCCTTTGGACCTTTCCTTGTGGTGGGCACGCTGGCAGCTCTTTTCTTCGGCAACCAAATCATTTCTTGGTATATCGGTCTTTTACTATGATACTTTAGCAGGAAGGGAGATCAATCCTCTATGCAAAAATATAAATATACTGCAGTTGACCTGCAAAAGCACAAAATAAAGGGCGTCTTCATTGCGAAGGATGAGGCGGACCTTGCCGAGCAGCTGGCAAAGCAGAGCCTGTTCCTGGTTTCCGCCAAGCCCTACTCCGGCGGTACCTCCGGGTCGTTTTTCAGCTTTGAGCAGACGGTCACCATCAAAGAGCTGACCGGCTTTTGCCGGCAGTATGCCATTATGCTCAATACCCATATCCCGATTCTGGACTGCTTGGACATTCTAAAAAATCAGCCCTATACCAATTATTTTAAGAATGTCATCTCCGTTATTTACGATGATGTGGAAAGCGGCATCCTCCTTTCGGAAGCATTGCAGAAGCACAAGAATGTGTTCCCGGACTTCTTCCGGAGCATGGTAAAGGTTGGCGAGTTGTCCGGACATTTGGACGCGGTGCTCAATTCCTTGGCGGATTACTACGAAACCGAATCCGACAACCGCCGGAAGGTTAAGAGCGCCCTTTCTTATCCTATGATGCTGATGGGTATGACGGTGGGCATCGTTGTGCTGATGCTGGCGGTGGTCGTGCCTACGTTCCGGGATACACTGGCAAAGCTCAATGTGGAGCCTGAGGGACTGACGGCTGCCATTTATGCCATTTCTGATTTCCTGCTGGCTTACTGGCAGATACTTCTGCTGGTGATCCTGAGTGTTGTGCTGGCGATCATGCTGGTCAACCGCACAGAAAAGGGTAAGTATTTCTTCGATGTGTGCAAGCTGAAGATCCCGATCATTAAGACCATTCAGCTCAATACCATCACCTCCCGCTTTGCAAGAGCCTTTGCACTGCTGCTAAGTAGCGGTCTTGACCTGAACGAAGCCCTCAATGCCACGGAGATCGTCATCGGCAACCGGTACTTATCAAAGCGCTTCCACGAGGCGGCAGAGGCTGTCCGTGGCGGTATGTCGCTGACCAATGCCTTTGAGAGCTATAAGCTGTTCCCGCCTATGATGGTCCAGATGATTACCATCGGTGAAAAGACCAACGCGCTGGATGATGTGCTGACCCGTTCCTGCAAGTTCTTTGACGATCAGGTGGAAATTTCCGTCAACTCCCTGACCAACAAGCTCCAGCCGATCATGCTTCTGATCATGGGCGCTGTTATCATCACGCTGTTTTTGGCGGTCTACTCTCCCATCCTCTCCATTATGACCGGACTGAATGTATAATGAGGTAATACATTATGAATACCAATTTCGAGCTGCTTCAATTTTATATTTATAAAAAGCTCGTCAAGCGCAAGGACGCCCAATTTTATCTGGAGGATGCCACACGCTTGGGGCTGAGCATCCGTGATTATCTGCTCCACAAGGAGATCATTACGGATAACACCGATCTGGAAGCGCTGGCAGAGTACTACTGTATGCCCGGCGTCGAGATCGATATGCTGGAGATCGACGAAAAGCTGTTTGATCTGTTTACCTTCGATTTTATGAAGAAGCATAAAGTCGTCCCGATCAGCTATGATAAAAACGGCGTGCTGCTGGTTGCTTGCGCAAGACCGCTGAGCTGTCACGCAATGTCTGCCATTTCCTCCCAGCTTGCCTGCAAGTGCCAGTATATTTTGACGCCTGCTGTGCAGATCGAGCGGTATGTAGACTCTGTTTCTGCGGTGGTCTCCACCTCTGCGGCGCTGAGTGACCTGAACACGGAAAAGGAAGAGCAGCAGGTAAGTGCCATCCAAAACACCGGCGTTGCCGGCGCGGCTGAGGGCGATGTGATCAATAACCCTGCGGTGCGTCTTGTGGACTCCGTTATCCGGGAGGCCATTCCCTACCGGGCAAGCGATATTCATATCGAGCCCTTTGAGAAAGCGGTCCGTGTCCGCTACCGTATCGACGGCGATCTGCAGAAGCGGGCGGAGTTCCCCATCGAGGCATACTCGGCTATCTGTGCCCGTCTGAAAATCATGGCAGGTCTGAATATCGCGGAGCGCCGTGTACCTCAGGACGGCCGTATCAATATGAACATTGGCGGCAAGGAATATGATTTCCGTGTGTCCACGCTGCCTACGGTTTTTGGCGAAAAGTTTGTTATCCGTGTGCTGGATAAGACCTCTTTTAACTTTACCCGGCAGGATCTGGGCTTTACCGACGAAGAAAATGTGATCGTCGACAAGATGCTTGCCCGTCCTCACGGTATCATTCTGCTGACCGGTCCTACCGGCTGCGGTAAGTCTACCACACTGTACTCCTTCTTAAAGGAGGTCAACAACGCTGCCGTGAATATCGTCACCGTTGAGGACCCTGTGGAATATACGATGGCAGGCGTCAACCAGACCCAGGTCAATACAAAGGCGAATATGACCTTTGCGGCGGCCCTGCGCTCCATTCTCCGACAGGACCCGGATATCATTATGATCGGTGAGATCCGCGACGAGGAGACGGCGGAAATTGCAGTCCGAAGCGCTATTACAGGTCATATTGTGTTTAGTACCCTCCATACCAACGATGCGCCCGGTGCCATTCTCCGACTTCAGGATATGGGTATCGACAACTATCTGGTTGCCGACGCACTGGTAGGCGTTATTGCCCAGCGTCTTGTGAAGCGTCTGTGCCCTGCCTGTAAGAAGAAGGGCCGTACCAACGCCAAGGAGATGGAGATCCTTGGTCTTACCGAGCCCATTTCCATTGCCCGTCCTCAGGGCTGCCAGTTCTGCAATAACACCGGTTATAAGGGCAGAATCGCGGTCCATGAGGTCATGTATATGAACGAGACGATGAAGAGCGCCGCAATGAACGAGCGGAATTTGGATGTTCTGCGCAGACTGGCGGCAGAAAACGGCATGAATACTCTGTGGGATTCCTGCCGTGCGCTGGTACTTAAGGGCGTTACCAGCATTCAGGAGCTGATGTTCCTGAACGCAGAATAATTACCACCAACTTTTAGGAGGAAGGATATGGCAAAGCAGCATTTTTATTCCCGTGTGCCTGCCAGAGGTAGCTTATATAACCGTGCCGACGGCTTTGACACCTTTGCCCATTCTCAGGGGCTGAGCCGGGAATTTATTGAGCGGGAGCTTTCTGCCGTTTATGAAAATAAGCTGACCAAGCAGGACGGGGAGGCTGTCCGTACCGGGCGTATGCCGGCGGTTTACAGCCAGAGCTGTCTCAAGTCCGGTCAGCTGGTGCAAAGCTGTGTTTCTTACCTGCCGAAGGACTATACCGGTGAGCGCAGCGCCTATCTTTGCCACAGCCTGATCCTTTCCGAGGAAGAAAAGCAGACCGTCTTTTGCCAAAGCGGAAACAGTCTGCTGAACCCGGCAATGTTTATTTCCGATGCGACGGTGTTTGACCTTTCCACCCAAGCGGCTACAGCAGATTACCCGGAGAAGGACTATGCGCCCTGCGGTGGGGATGACCCCAAGTTCCTTACGGAGCGTTATGATGCGGGGACGGTCAAGGCATTTCTTTTTGCAATACTCTCTGCGCTGTGCGGCAAAGGCAAAACGGTGTATTTTAAGCTGCCCTGTAAGGATGAGGAGGCACCGCTGGAGGCGCTGAAAATGATGAATATGGTTACCAGCGTGGTGCCCTATCATTTGCGCAAGAGCATTTCTTTTGTTACTTATGTGACCGATCCTGCCCAGTATGGACATATAAAGATCAAATGCGTTTGCGCAGACTGTCCGGAGTCCTCCCTCAGCAAGGGCGTTTTTGTGGATTTCGGCACAGATCTGGTCACCGGTATGCCGGCAGCGGATGTGGTGGCGAAGATTCCGGTAAGCTTCTTTTACTCCCTGTTGGATGACGCGTCCATCCGTGAGGAGTTTTTGCGGTTCGTGGATAAGGCAGTGGACGCAGTCCCTGAGCTGGAAAAGCTGAACCCCAAGACCCTTTCCGATCTGGTGTTCCTTTTCGGCGGTGCCAGCGGCCTTTACGATCAGGACAGGATTCTGCCTGATGACGAGGATGTACTTACCTTCCTCTCCAGCTATGAAAAATATCGGGCCGCGCTGGGTGAGGAATCCAGACGCAATGCCTATAAGTGTCTGGAGAGATACCCTGAAAAGCACATTGCCATTCCCAAGACGATCTTTACAAAGGTAAGCAAGCTCTATGGCGCAGAGATGTCCTCTGCCAAGCGGATGGTCATGAATGTGGTGCTGGAGCTGATCCACACCGATGTAATGCGGGATAAGCTCTTTACATTCTTAAAGAACAATTACGATGGCGAGGATGCAGATATTCAGGCGGTCATTACCGCAGACCTTTGCCGCGTCTATTACGGTGGCTTCCTGCAGCCACAAATCTTGGACTTCTTCGCCCAGCATTTTGCCACTGAGCCGGAGGCTGCCCAAGATGCCATCTTTGAAAAGCTGATGCTGACCATCCGCACGGCGACCATTCAGGAGAAAATTCTTGCCATTGCTGCAGCAAATTATAGTATCCTGACGGCAAAGCAGAAAGCGCATCTGTATGAGACCATTTTTGAAATGCTGCCGGAGGGCGATAAGCTGGCGGCTGCGCTGGTGACGCGGATCAACGAGCAGATGAAGGTCGAGGATGAAAAGGTCCGGACCTATGTTGCGGAAAAGCTTACGGAGCTTCTTTCCGCGGACTATAAGAAAAAAGAGCATAAGCTGATGCCCCTTCTTTGCGCGGAGCCTGGCTTCTGCCGGGATCTTGCGGTGACCCTTGCCTTTGGAGATTGGAGCACACGGAAGATCCACGAGGAGTATATTGCACTGCTTTCCGGAAAGAAGCTCGCGGAAAAAACAGAAATGCTTCTCTATATCGCTAAGACAGTGCCCGGCGAAAAGACTGACGGCCTTTTAACGCTGGCGGTGGAGCCCCTTTTTGGCGCGGAAGCGGAAAAGACAACGCTTTATCAATGGCTGGCGATGGAGGAGTGCTTGCAGGCAAGCTTTGCGGGCAGCTGCATTGCCACTTGGGAGATATTGCGCGATAAGTTCATTCACCCCGGTATCATGGAACGGATCAACGATATCTATTCGGTAAAGCTGGGTAAGGATGGCATCGAGGTCATCACCCAATATGCCAAGAACCATTCTTATCTGCGCGACAGCGAGGTATATAAAGCAATCGCAACCTTGCGCCAGCTGATAGAGGCGGTGGAAAGCGCCGACGCAGGTCACACCTTCCGGACGCTTTGGTCCCTTCTGCAAGAGGAGGGGGACTACAGCGCTATGGCAGACTACCTGCTTCATACGCAGCTCAGCTGGGAGATCCAGACACCGGAGCAGGGGATATTGTGGTGTCTTTGCGGAAATGCGCTGAAGGACCGAAAATTCTTGTCCCCAGAGCTGTATCAGCAGGCGAAGAACAGCTATTCTCACGCCAAGGCAGTGGCAGATCCGAAATTGACGGGCGCAAAGCTTACAGTTGCCGCGGCCTGCGGCGCAGCAGAGCGGATCTTACAGTATTTGATGTGGGCCTGCGCTGCGGAGCCGGCAATGACGGAGTTTGTCTGCGCAGATAAAGAGGGAATCGCTACCCTTCTGCACAGCTTTGGCGAGGACTACGGCAGAGGTATGGATAAGTGGGTGCTGGCGGTGCTGGCAAACGCGGCGGAGCCGATGCTCACAACTGTGACAGAACTCTTGGAAGAGAATAAGCCTAAGTCCGGCAATCTCTTTGCAAAGCTCTTCGGTAAAAAATAATACATATGACCGCCTCGGGATACCCGGGGCGGTCTTGCTTGGGGAGGAATATTTGGATAAATTTTGAAATAAGTATTGACAAAGAGGGGTAGTGGGTGTATTATATTGGAGGTTAGCGCATGCTAACTTTTGAGATAAAAAAGGAGATCGATGAAAATGAATCTGTGCGCGGCAGAGCTGGGAAAAGAATATATTGTTGCCGCCATCGATACCGATGATGAAGAGCTCAATAGCTTCTTGTTTTCTTTGGGTTGCTACAGCGGTGAGCCCATCACGGTGATCTCCCGTCGTCGCGGCGGTTGTACTGTTTCTATTAAGGACGGAAGATATAATATCGACAATCAATTGGCAGCAGCCATCCTCATCGGCTGAAAAGCACTGGGACCGGCTGCCGCCCCTATTTTGCGCTATCAGTTAGCGAAGGCTAACTACAATGGATATATGGAGGAGATAAATGATGAGAATTGCGTTTGCGGGCAATCCCAATAGTGGCAAGACCACGATGTACAATGCCCTCACAGGCCGCAACGAAAAGGTAGGCAACTGGGCAGGCGTTACAGTGGACAAAAAGGAAGCGCCGATTAAGAAGCTCTATGCAGGTGAAATGGAGCTGACAGCGGTGGACCTGCCGGGTGCCTACTCTATGTCGCCTTTTACATCAGAAGAGAGCGTTACCAGTACTTATGTCAAAAATGAGCATCCGGATGTCATTATCAATATCGTGGATGCGACAAACCTGAGCCGCAGCCTGTTCTTTACGACCCAGCTTTTAGAGCTGGGGATCCCCGTTGTTGTGGCGCTTAACAAGCACGATATCAATGAGAAGAAGAAAAATAGTATTGATGCCGGTACTCTGGCGCAGAAGCTGGGTTGTCCCGTAGTGGACACCACTTCTACCACAGGTGACGGTCTGAAGGAGCTGGTGGCTGCGGCCGTCTCAGTGATCGGAAAGCTACAGACTGCGCCTTATCATCAGGGCAATGTGGACCTGAACAGTAAGGCGGCTGTTGTGGATGCAGATAAGAAGCGCTTCGCTTTTGTCAATAAGATCGTTGCCAAGGTAGAGACCCGGAAGGTGCTTACAAAGGATCGAAATTTCCAGGATAAGATCGATGACATAATTACCCACCCACTGATCGGTATTCCCGTTTTTGCTGTGGTGATGTGGCTGGTGTTCTGGATATCGCAGGTGGGTCCCGGCGTGTGGTTGGCAGAGGGCTACGAATTTGCCAATGGTACGACTGTTCCCGGTCTTGTGACTTACATTGAGATGTTCGGTGAGTGGATCGGAGGACTGCTGGCAGATACGGCGCCCATTCTGCAGACCATCGTCATTGACGGCATCATCGGCGGCGTGGGTGCTGTGGTTGGCTTCCTGCCGCTGGTTATGGTGATGTACTTTTTGCTGGCGCTGCTGGAGGATTGCGGCTATATGGCTCGTGTGTCTGTTGTTCTGGATCCTATCTTTAAGAGAGTGGGTCTGTCCGGTAAATCCGTTATCCCGCTGGTCGTAGGCACTGGCTGTGCAATCCCTGGCGTTATGGCGTGCCGTACCATCCGGGATGAAAGAGAGCGCAGAGCTACCGCTATGCTTACGCCCTTCATTCCCTGCGGTGCAAAGATCCCGGTAATCGCTCTGTTTGCAGGTCTTTTCTTCCCGGAATCCAACTGGGTTGCTCCTGCAATGTACTTTATGGGTCTGCTTTTGGTATTTTTGGGCGCGCTGCTCATCAAGTGGATCTCCGGCTATAAGTACAGAAAGTCTTTCTTTATTATAGAGCTTCCTGAGTATAAGGTGCCCTCTCTTTGGAATGCCGTTAAGTCTATGTGCGCCCGCGGCTGGTCTTATGTAGTGAAGGCCGGTACGATTATCTTACTGTGCAACGCTGCGGTTACCATTATGCTCAACTACTCCTGGACACTGCAGGAGGTAGAGGCTACCGAATCCATTCTTCACGACCTTGCTACCCCCTTTGCTGTACTTCTGATCCCTCTGGGCTTTGGTATGTGGCAGCTTGCCGCCGCGGCAGTTACCGGCTTTATTGCAAAGGAAGAGGTGGTAGGCACTTTGGGCGCTGTATTTACGGCGCTGGCTGTCAATGAGGACTTTGAACTGCTCCAGACCGGAAACGGTGAAGCTGTTCTGGGTATTACGGCGGCGGCTGGTCTTGCTTACCTAATCTTCAATCTGTTCACACCGCCTTGTTTCGCGGCAATCGGCGCAATGAATTCTGAGATCAAGAGCAAAAAGTGGCTCTTTGCAGGTATCGGCTTGCAGTTCGCCATTGCCTATGTGCTATCCTTCCTTGTGTATCAAATCGGTACAGTGATTACTGCAGGTACGGTCGGTACGGGCTTCGTGGCAGGTCTTATTGCGGTTGCCGGCATTATCGCAGTTGTTGTGGTGCTTGCGATTCGCTCCAACGCGAAGACAAAAAAGGAATTTGCGGGCAGCCGGAAATAAATTATAAAGGAGAGATAACCGATGGTAGATGATATCATTGTGGCTGTAATTCTTGCAGCTATTTTAGGCGGTGCCATTTTCTATATTGTAAAAGCAAAAAAACGCGGTCAAAAGTGCATCGGTTGTCCCGATGGCTGTAGTTGCGGCAAATCCGGCGGATGTTCCGGCGCTTGCGGTGAATGTAATCATTGATAGAAATGTCCCGGGCAGGAAAACTGTCCGGGACATTTTGTTGCATTTTCCAAAAAATGTGGTATGATAAAGCTATACTGATTGCAATAGGGAGGAAGACCTATGCTGGATTATATTCGCATTGCCTGCGTCGTACCTGAGGTACGGGTAGGTGACCCTGCAAAAAACACCGAAGATCTGTGCGCTTGGCTGGACAAGGCTGAGGCCGAAGGCAGCGATCTGGTGCTGTTCCCGGAGCTGGCTGTGACCGGCTACACCTGCGGAGATCTGTTTTTGCAGGATATACTGTTGCGGGCTGCGGAGAACGGCATTGTAAAAATTGCCGCATATACAAAAAAATACCCGGCGCTGACGGTAGTGGTGGGCGTTCCCCTGCGGTTTGGGGGACTGCTTTATAATTGCGCGGTGGTGATCTCCAATGGTGTCATTCGCGGCATCGTGCCGAAGACCTATCTGGCCGGAGAAATGGGCGAGAGCCGGTGGTTTGCCGCTGTATCCAAGCTGCTGGTGACCACTGTGCGCTGCGCCGGGCAGGATGTGCCCCTTGGCAGTGATCTGCTGTTCTCTTTGGAGGACGGAACTGTTTTTGGTGTGGAGATTTGTGAAGATTTGTGGAGACCGATATCTCCCTCTGCAAGGCTTGTGGCTGCTGGTGCGGAGGTGATCCTGAACCTTTCTGCTTCCAATGAGCTGGTAGGCAAGCGTGCCCGTCGGCAGGAGCTGGTGCGCAGTCAGTCTGCCGCCAACTGCTGCACCTATGTTTTGGTTTCCGCCGGCTATACGGAATCTACCCAGGACACGGTCTTTTCCGGTCACAGCATCGTGGCAGAAAAGGGCAAAGTGCTTATGGAAAATGAGCATCTTATTGATGCGGGCTATATGCTGGTTTGCGACAGTGATTTAGGTAAGCTCCGCCATTTGCGGCAGAAAAACGGCCATGCCGGTGTGGCGGCCCAGCCTTGCCGTATTGTCTGCTGCGGCGGCGCGCCCAGAAGTGACGGAACGCGCTATGAGCTGACCAAGCTGCCTTTTGTGCCTTCTACCCGGGATGCCCGGCAGGAACGCTGCCGTGAAGTCTTTGAAATTCAGGTCCGCGGACTTGCCCAAAGACTGCGCACTGTAGGCGGAAAGGCGGTCATCGGTGTCTCCGGCGGTCTGGATTCCACTCTGGCGCTTTTGGTAGCGGTAGAGGCGATGGCGCGGATCGGGAAAACTGCCGCGGATGTCCACGGCATTACGATGCCATGCTTCGGCACTACAGACCGCACCTATCAGAACGCCCTGACGCTTATGGAAAAGCTGGGGGTTACCACCAAGGAAATTCCCATTCGGGAAGCGGTGAAGCTTCATTTTGCAGACATTGGACAAGACCCAAGCAAACTGGATGCCACCTATGAAAACTCTCAGGCGCGGGAACGGACTCAGGTGCTGATGGATTATGCCGGTCTCTGCGGTGGTATGGTGGTGGGCACCGGCGATCTGAGTGAGCTGGCGCTGGGCTGGTGCACCTATAACGGTGACCATATGAGCATGTACGGTGTCAATGCCTCTGTGCCTAAGACCCTCATTCGTTTTGTCATCGAAATGCTGGCGGAGAGCGATCGCTTTGCAAATGCAAAGGATGTGCTTTTGGATATTTTAGACACGCCTATCAGTCCCGAGCTGCTGCCACCGGATGCCAGCGGCAACATTGCCCAGCAGACAGAGGATCTGGTCGGTCCTTACGCACTTCACGATTTCTTCCTCTATTATGTGGTGCGCTACGGTTTTGCGCCGAAAAAAGTCTATACCCTGGCCTGCCGTGCTTTTGCGGATACCTTTGATGCCGCAACGGTGAAAAAGTGGCTTGTGACCTTCTACCGCCGCTTCTTTACCCAGCAATTTAAGCGCTCCTGCATGCCGGACGGACCCAAGGTGGGCGCGGTGTCCTTTAGTCCCCGGACAGACTGGAAGATGCCCAGCGATGCCTGCGGCGCTCTTTGGCTCAGCGAAGCAGAAAGCCTGTAAAAAGGATAAATCCCCTCCGTTTGGAGGGGACTTTTTGCTTACTGCATATTCTGCTCGTAAGCTTCGATCATCTTCTTGACCATCTGGCCGCCGACGGAGCCGGCCTCACGGGAGGTCAGGTGACCGTTGTAGCCGTTGGTCAGGTTAACGCCGACCTCGGAAGCTGCCTGCATCTTGAAACGGTCCATTGCCTCACGAGCCTGAGGAACATTGATCTGATTGTTGTTCTTCATAATCTTTCTCTCCTTTTTGCTTTCTTCGGAGGAAAATGCATTCCGAAGAAAGCATTTTCTTTCCGCAATGGTATTTTTGCCGAATGCAGAAAAAATATAGATGTTTCTTTTCGGAAAAGGACGCAAAAATTGGAAAAAGGAAGAACACCTCGACTTTATGCATAGCAAAAAATTTAGGAGTTGTTGTATTTTCGACGATTTTCGATGGACAAAGATATTTCTTTATGCCATAATAACCACAGAGGGGAGGAATATAATGGAAAGCACAATAGAGAGAACGCTTTGCCATATAGTGCTCTTATCAAAGCACTTGGATCATTATAACCTTCGTGGTGCGATTATTGTGTCTTTAATGGAGCTCGGTGTGCCCACAAAGTGCGCTGGCTTTGAGTTTCTCAAAAAAGCGATCGAGCTAAAACGGAAAGACCCTACCCGCGCGCTGGCAAAGGACATATACCTGGAAATTTCCCTACATTACAAACTAAACTCGGAAGATTTGGTTGAGCAAGCCATACGGGACGCAATTAAAATGGCTTGGCGGCACGGCAGCAAAGAGGCGTGGGAATGGTACTTTTCCTATAACGGCCGTGCTGTTGTGAACAAACCGACAAACAGTGAATTCATTTCCAGAATATCCTATATTTTGGAAATTTGGCAGGAATGCAAGATAACAAAGGGGGATCGCAATGAGAGAGATTAAGACCTGCCCCAATCAAGAATGGCAGCAAATGCCTACAGAAGCGCTGGATCAAATTCTGCAGGCAGAGCTTCAGAAGGAGCATCCCAATGAGGAGGTGGTATTGTCCATCCTGCGTGAATTAGAAGAAAGAGAAAAAGACATTCCGGTAGAAAGAACACCGGAAATCTTAGAGATACGGAACAAATTAAATAAGCACGACACATCATCGAAACAGTCCATACAGAAACGCAGATGGCTTGCCGGGATCGCGGCAGCTGCCGCTGTGATTATCCTTGTAATAATGATAAGTTCTCCAACGGCTCAGGCAGAGAGCCTTCTCGATATATTATTCCGCTGGACGAACAGCATTTTTGAGTTTATAGATCCGAACAAAAATTACCCCAATACCGAGGATGATTTCGTTACAGACAACCCCGGATTACAGCAGCTTTACGATAAAGTGACAGAGCTGGGCGTAACAGAATCCGTTGTACCTATGTGGCTGCCGGAAGGTTTTGAACTGTCGGACTTGAAAGAACGGCCAATACCTAGGGGGAATAGTGTGCATAGCAATTTTAAGAACGGTGACAATGATATCTCTATTACATATCGAATATCTACAGATATATCTTCCCAAATTGAGAAAGAAGAAGCGGGTGTTGAACTTTTTGAGTTTAGGAAAATTGGCCACTTTATAGTGGAAAATGAAGGCGCATTATCTGTTACATGGACTGTGGATGGAGTGAAGTGTGTGATAAATACTAATGTTTCAAAAGATGATATATACACAATCATCAAATCTATTTACAGGAGTGAATTAACACAATGAGAAAATGCATTCGTTTTATCTGTATGATCCTCATTTGTAGCCTACTTTTGGCGGTTCCGGCTTATGCGGAAAGCGCGGCAGAGTCCAGAGCAAGCGCCTTCTTCTCTTCTCATAGTACGGATCTTTATGAAACATCCTCTACATCTTTCCAGATTTGGTTTGATGTAGTTTCCAATGCCGGTTCCTCTCCGCAGGAACTTGGAGCCAGCGAGATCGCGCTCTATGAATCTGCGGACGGGCAGTCCTGGACCAAGATAAAAACATACACAATGGATGATTACCCGCAGATGGTGGATCAAAATACGACATATCATGCGGAATATGTAACATACGACACCGCCATTACGGGATATTACTACACAGCGCGAATTACCTTCTATGCCAAAAACAGCAGAGGCATTGGCGAATTAGACGTATATACGGAAATTATTAGAATGTGACAAAAGCGCCCCTTTACGGATCAGCCTTCCGTGGAGGGGGCTTTTTCTGTCAGAGCGTTCAGACGTTCTATGATGTGACGGATCGTGCAAGGAATCAGGATCATATCCTGCACACCTGCGTCAGCGGCTGCTTGCAGCACAGCCGGGGTCGCAAGCGTGGTAAGTGCCAGAATACGATGTGGTCGAAAGCCGGTTTTTCGCAAAACGGTTAACCCATCCATCCCAGGAAGCGTCAGATCTATAATTAGCGCATCAGGACGATATATTTCCAGCATTGCAAGTGCATCCGTGCCGGTATCACAAGTATGTATGTCGTGCATAGATAAGGAAGCTGCAAGTGCATCAGCGATTATTTCTGATTTTACGGCAATAAGTAGTTTCAATATGCGCTCACCTCTAAGAACATTACTATGAGGAGCATAGCACAAAAGCTGCCCGGCAGACAACATAGAAAAACCAAGAAAAACCGAGGTTTTTTGTAGGAAAAGGCTGCAAGTACCAGAGATTCAAGCGGTTTTCGTCAAGCTTTATTATGCGTACAGATTTGAATACAGAAGAGGAACTTAAAAACAGCAGAAGCTGCCTGTATCTTGAAATGATCCATTACCTCACAAGCCTGAGGAACATTGATCTGATTGCTGTTCTTCATAATTCTTCTCTCCTTTTTGCTTTCTTGGAGGAAAATGCATTTCCAAGAAAGCATTTTCTTTCCGCAATGGTATTCTTGCTGAATACGGGAAAATATAGATGCTTCTCTTCGGAAAAAGACACAAAAATTGAAAACTGCCATATAACTGTGCAATTCGTATTTGTATGCGCAGGCTATGGAATAAATTCTGTTTGCGTGTTTTGGACGGCTGTGTTATAATCAGGACAGGATATGAGAGGGGAGGGGTGCATATGGATCCTATACTGTATGAAAAGCTGTGTGTCATTACCGCGGAGGAGCGGGAGATTTTGGACGGACGCAATGATATCGACCGCAATCTCTATATGCAGGAGCAGGGCAGCACCGTCAACAGCCGAAAGCTTTTGGATGCCGGTAAGCTCATCACCATCCGCCCCCATACCCGCTTTATCCACTTTCCGGAGCATACCCACAACTATGTAGAGGTGGTGTATATGTTCACCGGAGAGACCACCCATATCGTAAATGGCAAGGCACTCCGGCTCAAGCAGGGCGATCTGCTGTTTCTCAGTCAAAGCGCAACCCACGAGGTCTGTCAGGCAGGGGAGAAGGACATTGCGGTAAATCTCATCGTTTTGCCGGAATTTTTTTCCACCCCCCTTTCTATGATCGGCGAGGAGCCAACCCCTTTGCGGAAATTCCTGATCGACTGCCTTTGCGGTGAAAGCTCCGGGGTTGGCTATTTGCATTTTGATATTTCGGGGGACAAGCCGATTCAGAACCTATTGGAGAACCTGCTGTGGATCCTGATTCAGGAGACTCCCAACAAGCGGAAAATGAGCCAGATGACTATGACACTGGTGCTGATGCAGCTGCTAAACCATACGGAAACGCTGACCTCTGCTGATCCTGAGGATACGGTTGCCTGGCAGGTGCTGCGGTATGTGGAGGAAAACTATGTAACCGGCAGCTTCGCGCAGCTGGCAAAGACGCTGCACTATGACCCCTCCTGGCTCTCCCGGGAGATCAAGCGAAAAACCGGAAAAACCTTTACCCAGCTTGTGCAGGAGAAGCGTCTTGCCCAGGCTGCCTTCCTGCTGCGAAACACGGCAAAGAATGTATCCGACATTTCTGCGGCGGTGGGCTATGAGAATATCAGCTACTTCCATCGGATCTTTGCGGAGGCCTACGGAAAATCTCCTAAGCATTACCGGGATGAAGTGTGATTGCAAGAGAGGACACTTTTTTACAAAATACAAGACCTCCTTTTTTTGTCTGCGCCATAGTAATATGGTGGTAGAATGAGAAAGGAGGCCTTTTTGTGCGTTACTACTTAGCAATTGATATCGGTGCATCCTCCGGCCGACATATTGTAGGCTGGCAGGAAAATGGCGAAATCCAAACAAAGGAAGTTTTCCGTTTCCCCAACGGTGTTCACCAGCAGAACGGACATCTTGTCTGGGACATTGAAGGCTTGGTGAATTATGTAAAAGAGGGAATCGGGAAAGCAAAGGCAGAATTCCCCCAAATCGAAAGCCTTTCCATCGACACTTGGGGCGTGGACTATGTCCTGCTCAAGGGCGAAGAAGAGGTACTGCCTGTCTACGCTTACCGTGACAGCCGCACTGAGGCTGCGATCCCTCAGGCACATGAGAAAATGCCCTTTACCCAGCTGTATGTCCGTACCGGCTGTCAGTTCCAGCCTTTTACCACCATCTATCAGCTTTATGACGATAAGGTAAACGGCCGACTGGACGGCGTGACGGATATGCTGATGATCCCGGAGTACTTACTTTGGAAGCTGTGTGGCGTGAAGGCAAGAGAGTATACCAATGCCACTACGATGGGAATGGTCAATGCCGATACCGGTGAATTTGATATGGAGATCGTAGAAGCCTTGGGCTATCCCAAGGCGCTGTTCCCCAAGCTGAGCCAGCCCGGTACCGTCCTTGGCGAGTATGAGGGAATCAAGGTCGTGCTTTGCGCTACCCACGATACCGGCTCTGCGGTAGAGGGCATTCCTATGGAGGGTAACCATCCCTACATTTCCTCCGGCACTTGGAGCCTGCTGGGTGTAAAAACGCCCAAGCCTATTACCGATGCCGGCAGTGAAAAAGCCAACTACTCCAATGAGGGTGGCGTCGGCTACAACCGTTATCAGAAGAACATTATGGGCATGTGGCTGGTCAATGAGCTGCAACGGGAGCTGTGCCCCGACACCAAGTTCCCGGAGATCGTGAAGATGGCCGAGGAGAGCACCTGCGATGCCCTGATCGATGCCAATGCGCAGGAATTCCTGGCACCCAAGAGTATGAAGGCAGCCTTTGATGCTGCGACAGGCAATGCTTGTAAGACGATCGGTGACTATTTCCGCTGCGCTTATTGCAGCCTTGCCATCAGCTACAAGCAGGCCATCGACGAGCTGGAAGCCAATACCGGCAAAAAGTATGAAAAGCTGTACATTGTAGGCGGCGGCGCAAAGAATGCGTTCCTGAACGGACTGACGGAAAGCGCCACCGGTAAAGAGGTCGTTGCATTGCCCATCGAGGCCACAGCCCTGGGTAATTTGAAAATTCAAATGGAGGTCAAATAATTATGAGTTATGTAGAAGCAAAAGCAAAATATGCCGCATTGGGTGTAGATACCGATGCCGCCATCGCAAAGCTGAAGAATGTTCCTGTTTCCCTGCACTGCTGGCAGGGTGACGATGTCCGTGGCTTCGACACCGATCCCACAAAGCCCCTGACCGGCGGCATCCAGACCACCGGCAACTATCCCGGACGCGCCCGTACCCCCGAAGAGCTGATGGCAGATCTCGATATGGTGCTGAAGCTCTGCCCTGGCACCAAGAAGATGAATCTCCACGCTTCCTATGCCATTTTCGAAGACGGTGACTGGGCAGACCGTGATAAGTTAGAGCCCAAGCACTTTAAGAAGTGGGTAGATTTCTGCAAGGAGAGAGGCCTTGGCTGTGACTTTAACCCCACCTTCTTCTCCCATCCCAAGGCAAACGGCCTGACTCTGTCCCATCCCGATCCGGAGATCCGCAAGTTCTGGATCGAGCACGGCAAGGCCTGTATCCGCATTTCTACTTACCTTGCTGAGGAGCTGGGCCAGCCCTGTATTATGAACATCTGGACCGGTGACGGCTTTAAGGACATTCCCGCTGACCGTATGGGTCCCCGTGTTCGTTACAAGGAAGCCATCGACGAGATCCTCTCTGAGCCCTTTGACTTCAATAAGGTCAAGCCTTGTGTCGAGAGCAAGGTCTTTGGCATCGGTGTGGAAGCCTATACTGTCGGCTCTGCCGAGTTCAGCCTTAGCTATGCCGCTGTCAACAAGGATCGCTGCATCCCCCTGATGGACAACGGTCACTACCATCCCACCGAAGTGGTTTCTGACAAGATCCCCGCACTGCTTGCTTTCTTCCCGGAGATCGCGCTGCACATCACCCGTCCCATCCGTTGGGACTCCGATCACGTTGTTCTGCTGGATGACGAGACCAAGGAGCTGTGCAAGGAGATCGTCCGTTGCGGCGGTCTGGAAGGCTCTGTCAAGATGGCACTGGACTACTTTGATGCTTCCATCAACCGTATTTCCGCTTGGACCGTTGGCTTCCGCAATGTCCAGAAGGCCCTGCTGATGGCGCTCGTTACACCCGACCTCACTGCAATGCAGGATGCCGGCAACTGGACGGAGCTGATGGTCATGCAGGAAGAGATGAAGACAATGCCCTTTGGCGAAATTTGGGCGGAGTACTGCCGCGTCTGCGGTGCGCCTGCTGACGGCGAATGGTTTGCTACCGTAAAGGCTTACGAGCAGGAAGTTCTTGCAAAGCGTGCTTAATACGGAGGAAAAGGGAATGTTTTTTGAAGAAAATGCAAAGCTTTTAGAGGCGTTTGCCAAGGTCTCCGGCATTGCCGGCGCGCGTGCCGACTATGTGCAGGGCGGTGGCGGCAATACATCCGTAAAGCTGGGCGGCGGGCTTATGGCTATCAAGGCCTCCGGCTTCTGCCTGAGCGATATTACCCCCAATTCTGCCTATGCTGTCCTTGACGGCGCGGCTATCCGGGATTTCTACCTGACCAGCGAGCCGGAGCAGTTTGAAAATGTGGAGACTGCCGGCTCCAATAAGGCAAAGGAATCCGTCAAGGTCATCGAGGGTCTGCAGCAGCTGCGTCCCTCTGTAGAGGCGGGCTTCCACTCCATCCTGAAGACTTTTGTTGTCCACACTCACAGCGTCTATGCCAATCTGGCTGCCTGTGCGGTGAACTGCAAGGATATCTGCACCGCTGCCTTCGAGGGCGCAGATTACTCCTGGGGTATGGTACCCTATGTAGATCCCGGTGCAAACCTGACCTTCGCCATCCGGGACGAGATGAAGCGGGTAGAAGCGGAAACCGGCAAAAAGCCCGGCATCATCATCATGCAGAACCACGGCATCATTGCCCACGATGACGATCCTGAGACTGTTCTGCAGCTCCACGCCGATGCCAACGAGCGTCTTGCCAAGGCCTTCGGCATCACCGGCGATTCCTTCCCCAAGGTCTCCGTCCGTGAGATCGAGCCCGGCCTTTACGAGGCAGATACCCCTTACCTGACCGAAGCCCTGAAGGGCGGCGCATACACCGAGCAGTTCCTGCTGGAGCAGCCGCTGTATCCCGACCAGATGGTGTTCCTCATCGGCACCTTCTCTATGGATAAGGCAGAAGTAGAGGATGGTCAGTGCATTGCGTACTCCGATTCCGGTAAGGTGCTGATGCGGATGGACGCAAAGAAGGCGCAGGTGCTTGCTGAGACCCTGACTGCTGTTGTTTTTGTGATCAACCATATTAAGGCCGCCGGTCATCCTCTGTCCACTATGGGCGAGAAGGCCAAGAGCTTCATTGCCAACTGGGAGAGCGAAAAGTACCGCAAGTCCCTGGCAGGTAAGAAATAAGACACAATGTAAGCAGCCGGTGCCCAATGGGGACACCGGCTTGCTTAAAGCATGAAAAGGAACTTTATATGAATATCAATTACATTCACCCCGCTGACCAGCTGGTTATGTTTATGCAGCGTATCTACGACAAGGGGCTGACCACCACCTCCGGCGGCAACCTGTCGATTATGGATAACGAAGGAAATATTTGGATCACGCCTGCCGGTGTGGATAAGGGAACCCTGACCCGGAACGATATTATCTGCGTCAAGCCCAACGGCACCACGGTAGGTCCCCACAAGCCCTCCTCGGAATTTCCCTTCCACGCATCGGTCTATAAGATGCGCCCGGACCTTAAGGCAGTGCTTCACGCCCATCCCCCTGCGCTGGTGGCATTTTCCATTGCCAGCCGGATCCCCAATTTGGATCTGATCCCCTCCATCCGCCGTATCTGTCAGGATGCGAAGATCGCCGTATACGGTGTGCCCGGCAGTGAGGACTTGGGCGAAAAGATCGGTGCCGTTTTTGCAGAGGGCTGCGATATCGCAATCCTCGAAAATCACGGCGTGTGCATCGGCGCCAATGATATGTTTACTGCCTTCCAGCGGTTTGAGACCTTGAATCTTGCTGCAGACCTGGAGATTCAGGCGACTCGGATCGGTCAAATCAAGAGCCTGAATGAAAATCAGCACCGCCTTGCGGTGACCAATCACCACACCAAGCTGGACGATTTTATTCCCCGTACCTTTACCCCCGAGGAGCTGTCTGCCCGCCGGGATATGATCACCCTGATCCACCGTTCCTATCGACAGGGTCTGTTCACAGCCACCCACGGCACCTATTCCGTCCGTTTGGCAGACGACAGCTTCCTGATCACCCCCTTCGGTCAGGATCGGGCCTATTTAGAGGAGGATGATCTGGTCCGGGTCAAGGGCGGTATGAAGGAGTTGGGAAAAACACCTTCCCGCGCAGTGCATCTGCACGAAGCCATCTATAAAAGTCACCCGGAGATCCGCGCCATATTGCAGGCGCACCCGCTGCACGCCATGGCCTTTGCCATCACGGATGCAGGCTTTGATCCCCGCACCATCCCGGAAAGCTACATCCTGTTGCGGGATATTAAAAAGCTGCCCTACGGCGAGATCTATGACCCGGAAGCAATTACTAAGGAGTTGGATGCTTCCCATCCGGCTATGATGGTGGAAAACAACTGTGTGGTCGTCACCGGCAACAGCCTGCTGCAGGCCTTTGACCGACTGGAGGTTTTGGAAGCAACTGCGCATTCGCTGATCAACGCCAGCGCTCTGGGTACAGTAGACCGGATCACCGACGAAGAGGTGGAGGACCTGAAAAAGGCCTTCAATCTGGTAGAATGAAAAATCCCTGATAAAACGAAAGACCGCCACAGCCTCCTGTAGGGAGCTGTGGCGGCTTGTTTTTGTGGAATAAATCCCGAAAAAGGGCATTATCCCGGGAAAAAAGGCACTTAAAATGTTAATTTACGGCAATTATGAGGTGATAAAATGCTAATTTTATCCGATGGTTTTTACGCGTAACCTCTGTAAATTGTAATAATAAACAAATAATCTTGTAAATTTTTAGGGATAATGACAATTGCGGTTAGAGATAGCGAGTGCTATAATAATTACGAGAAGCAAGGGGATATCCCCTTCTTGGTTATTACATAACCAAGAAGGGACGCTTGTCTAAAAAATATATGCAGAGGTCCGGAGGGGCTCTGCGTATCTTAGCACCACCGGTATTGCGAAAGCAGTACCATAAATAAAATAAATTGAAAAGGGGAGTTGCAAATGCGTATTCTATGGAGAAATGCCCGCCGGGTGCTTACCCTGATGCTGTGTCTTTGCACACTGATGACCTTGATCGGCTGTGCCGATGTAGGTGGGATTTTCCCGACAGAGCCTACAGTGCCGCAGGTTAAGAGTCCGGCGAATGTAAGAGTGCTGGCGCTGAATGTAGCTTACTACGACGGCGAGTACACCAACGAGCACTTAGTTGACGATCCGACGCTTTTGCCGAAGATGACCTACACCAACCATGATCTGGAAAAGGATTACTCCTTCTCGGAGCGCGCAGACCGTCTGCTGTCTCTGCTGAAGTACTACGATCCCGGTGTGTTCTTCCTCAACGAGTTTAACTTTGCTTGGTGGAAGGAAGTCATTTCCGACGAAGATGCGATCCTGAAGACCCTTACTAAGTACACCTATGTGGAATCCCGGAGCACCGGCAAGTCCGTAAAGGGTGAGGGCGCGAAGTTCAAGGACCTTTACAATATGGTCTTCTTTGATCAGGAGCAGTTCGAGCTCATCGACACCGGCTCCTTCGTGACCTGCCAAACCTGGGGCGGCTGGTATGACCACTGCACTTGGGTGAAGCTTCTGCACAAGGAAAGCGGTCAGGAAGCTGTATATGCGGCCATCCATGTACAGACCGTTCCCTCCGGTGAGCAGCATGTTGAGCGCGCTGTAAAGAGTGTTCAGGCGGCTGTTACCGCAGTAGAAGAGCTGAACAAGATCGCAAATGGCCTGCCCATCATTATGGGTGGTGACTTCAATACCACAGAGGAGTCCAGAGGCTACCGTACTTATCAGTATATGGTAAATGAGGCCGGCTTTAAGGACAGCCGCTACGCGGCACCTCAGACCGATTCTTCCGGCACCGCCCGTATTTGGGGCAGCTCGGCTAAGAACAACGGCAACCGTATCGACTACATTTTCGTTAACGGTGCCAGCGTAAAGAAATATCAGGTTGCCAAGGGCTCCTTCCTAAAGGATGACACCTATGTGGAGGATGTACCTGAAGCAGATCTGACTGGTGGCAAGGAATGCCAGTACTACGATATCAGTGACCATCTGCCGGTCATCTCCGATATCATTCTCAAGGGCAATCAGTCCACACCTGCGCAGGAGCTGAAGAATCCCGTAGGTGCAGAGGATGTAGTGGCAACCCCCACCGGCAGCTACACCGAAAACGGTGGCACTGCTGAGAAGATCACCTTTAACTTTGCCGACGCGCTTGACTATGTTGGCGGCGTCAATAAGCAGGGTATGACTGCAAGCCTCGTAGCAAACGAGGAGTACGGCGCGGTGCTGAAGTTAGAAGCAGAAGAGCATATTACCGCCGGTTATATTTCCATCGACTATAAGAAGCTGATGGATGCTGCCGGTCTCACGGCTGTTGACATTTCCGATTACGGCAAGGCGAAGATCACTTATCTTGCCGACACCAGCTATACCGCCGATGGCGGCATCCTTGGGCTGGCTGTTCTGCGGGATGGTGTGATCTATCCCACCGATAAAAATTCCCTGGGACTTATGACCTACGGCAAGTGGCACACCCAGACCTTGTACTACTCCAGTATTTCCGGAGAGGTCAACGGTCCGGTGAATGCGCTCAGTGTTTATAATGCAGATGGTGCCCTGAAGGGGGATGCCATTTACATAGCGTCCATTGAATTTATTAAGTAATACCCTTTTTCCCTGCAAGCAAAACCCAGCATTCCCATATTTTATTAAAAAGGAGAATTGCAATGAAAACCTGGAAGAAATTGTTGACTGCGCTGCTGGCGATCGCGATGATCTGCGTTCTGGCAGCCTGTGTCAACCCCGAAACCCCTGCGGGCAACACCGCTACCGTTACCTTTATGAACGGTACTGAGATTCATGAAACCGCAACTGTAGAAAAGGGCAGCGCCTTGACCCTGCCGAAGGCCCCGAAGGGCGAAAAGGGCAAGGGCTTAGTCGGCTGGTCTACCATCGACGGCGATGTGGAAGAGATCATTGATCCTGCTACATACGTTGTTGAGGCAGATGTGACCCTGTACGCTGTTTGGGCAGATGTCTACACCGTAGTCATCAATGCCGACAACGGCACTCCCTTTACTGTGATGGAAAATATTTTTGCAGGCACCGTCCTCGAGCAGCCTGACGATCCTGTGAAGGAAGGCTTTAAGTTTGTCGAGTGGCGCGATGCGCTGGCAGAAACTACCTTCGATTGGACCCAGCCCATTCAGGGTGATGTGACCATCAAGGCAATGTACGGCGATGGCTCTCCCAACCGCGTAAGCGATACCAAGTGGGACTTCACTCTGGGTCACGGCTCTTGGATCGGCGGTCAGGGCGGCTGGAACCGTGTAGACAACGGCATCAACGCCACCGATATGGTTTACACCACCACGGAAGACGGCTACGCAGCATGGGGCTTTACCAAAGTCGATTCTTTGGAAAACCTTCCCGTTATCAACGGTGAGAACGCTGAAGGCTACGGCATGAAGTTCCTGTATAACGAGGGCATCAGCGTAGAGGCAAGCAAGGCAAAGCTGGTTGTTGCCTACATGAAACCCAAGTATTTCCCGATGGATAATTTCGCCGACAATGAGGACCAGTTCCGTATCAGCATTCTGACCAGCAATGGCGGTATGATCTACGGCTACGGTACCGGCAGTGATGCCTGGTCCCTCCGTACGGATGCCGGAAGCAAAACACTGATTCAGGTTGACCATATGGAAGACGGCTGGATCCGTGTCCAGTTCAAGATCCACGAGCTGGATGTATGGTCCGAGGATGCGATCCTCAAGAGCATGTCCATTTCCTTTGTACAGCGTAAATCCACCCCCGTTATGGATATCATTTCCTTCAAGTCCATCGAGCTGCTGGATCAGGAAGAGTTCATTGATCCCCATAAGATCGACTATGTTACCAACAACAAGTGGGATATGACCAAGGAAGAGGAGTCCAAGGACTGGTACGGTGTTATGCAGACCGGCTCCAACACCAGTAGCGTTACCACTACCATCGATGCAAACGGCACCTCTTACAAGTACGGCAACAGCAACGCATGGCGTGCTACGATGCTGAATGCAGCTAAGATCGATATCTCAAAGTGCAGCGGTCTCTTCTCTGTAACGATGGATGTCTCCGGTATGAGCATTACACAGTATCGTGTATACATTGTGACCGATGCCGGTGGCCACGCAACTGTCAATAGCAATGAAGACAAGGCTTGCTACTATGCATCTACCAGCCCGACAGACTTGGCTGACGGCTGGACCGTGACAGAAAACGCAGACGGCACAGTCACCGTTACCTATGATCTGACCAAGTTAGAGTACTGGAAGAACGGTACTGAGCTTAAGGCATTTAGCTTTGTTACAGTAGACAGCACAACCGATGGCACAGTTGTTTATAAGTCCATCTCTCTGGTTGACACCATCAAGGAGCACAACTGCGAGACCGACGGTCACAAGTGGGTGGACGCAACCTGCACCGCTCCCAAGACCTGCTCTGTTTGCGGTGCTACCGAGGGTGAGGCCGGCGGCGGCCACGATTGGAAGGATGCAACCTGCACTGCTCCCAAGACCTGCTCTATTTGTGGCGGGACTGAGGGCGAAGCCCTTGGCCACACTTGGGTGGACGCAACCTGCACCTCTCCTGTAACCTGCTCTGCTTGTGGTGCTAAGAAGGGCGTACGGTTAGACCATACCTATGTTGACGGCGTATGCTCCGGCTGTGGCTTGGCACAGGTTACCGAATTTACCCAGAACAGCTGGGATATGGCCAATGCAGACCACTCCGCACAGTGGTACAGCGCGCAGAATAAGAATGTTGTTAAGCCTACCGTTACCTACATTACGGTTACCGAGGCAGGCAGTGTTGTGAGCTACCTCCACACCAATGGTTGGAAGGGCATCCGCTTGGAAAACACAGCCATCGATATGAGCAAGCTGACCGGTAAGCTGAGCTTCACCTTCACCACTGATTTGCCGATTACCACTTATCGCGCATATATTCTAACCGACAGAGGCGGTCACCTGGTTGAAAATACCGAGAATGCGACCGGCCATGCGCCTGAAAACTTCTACTCTCAGGTTGATGTGTCTGCAATTGCTGACAGCACCATTTGGACCAGCACCGTGAATGCGGATGGCACAACCACCGTTACCTGCGATCTGTCCAGCATGGGTTACTGGGATCAGAGCACCGTACTGAAGGGCTTGTGTATTGCTACTGTTGCAGCCAATGTCACAGGTGAAGTAACCTACAAGTCCATCGAGCTGGAGGAAAAGGAAACACATAGTTGGGATATGACCAAGGAAGAGGATGCTTCCGCGTGGTACTGTGCACAGGCTTACTCGGAAGTCAGACCGGATCGTACCTACTCTGAAATGACTGAAGCTGGTTTTAAGGCTAACTATGGTCATAAAAATGCCTGGAAGGGTATTATTATGAAGGATGTCGAGCTTGACATCACGCGTCTTTCCGGTCTGCTGTCCTTTACCTATCATACTGCGGATTTGGACATTACCAATTATCGTATCCACGTTCTTACTGATAAGGGCGGCAGTTTGACGGACAATACAACAGGAACTCCGTCTGATTACTATGTTGCTGTGGCAATCAATGACATTGCCGGAAGCGAAGCATGGACACGTACGGAGAATGCGGATGGAAGCGTTACTGTAACCTTTGATCTGAATACACTGCCTTTCTTTGCTGAAGGTACCGTGCTTAAGGGTATGGATATTGTTACGGTAGCTAATTCTACAACCGGCGAATGGCGCTCCGTTACTTATAGCAACATCGCAATCAACTAAATTTATCTAAGTGGTGCGCCACAAGTTTTTGTGGCGCACCATCCCAATCACACAAGGAGGTCATTTTAATATGATGAAGAGATTATTCAGCCTCGTACTGGCAATTTTAATGCTGGGCTCTATGATCGTAGGCTGCGGTGGCACCGCCGATCCTACCGAGCCCCCCATTACCAATGTGGATGGCGTTAATACTGAGATTTACGACAAGCTGGCTAACGAATACAAGTTTGACCTGCGGACCGTCCTGGAAAAGCAGCAGAGCGGCAAGATGGAAGGCACCATCTACATCGACCGCGCATTCCTCACCGAGCTGAGCGGCTGGGAGTATGTTGCAGATGCTTATTCTGCACTGTACCCCGATGTAGACTTCGAGTTGCACAACCACGCTTCCGGTAAGGATATGGCAACTGCCATTTCCACTCCTATGGCAGCCGGTGCCCACAACATCGGCATTATGCAGGGCAACTACATTAAGAACGACCTGAAGAACTACGGCTACAACTTCCAGTCCGGCATTCTGGACGAGATCAACCCCTACGCCGGTGTTGGCGAAGACGGTGAAGGCCTGGTTTGGTCCGATGTTATGAGCGATCAGCTGATGGAAATCGGCGCACAGAGCGCAAACCTGCTGGTTTCTCAGGAAACCGTTACCGGTATTTTCATTAACACCACCGCTCTGGTAGAGGCTGGCGTTGTCAATGCTGACGGCACCGCTAAGATCCCCACCACCTGGAACGAAATGATGGATGCTTGTGCCGCCTTGAAGAAGGCTGGCTACACTGCTCCCTTCGCTATCGGCGAAATGACCGGTGTTGCAATGGAGTGGGTCATCAAGATCTACGCTGACCAGTGCTACCGCGATCTTCTGGACGATGTTCAGCAGCAGAGCGGTGACTTCAACTACAAGCAGGCCGCTGCGGACTTCGGCTTCAGCCTCTCCGATGACCAGCCCGAGTATGACAGCAAGTACAACATCAACACCATGCGTGTTTACAATGCACTGCTCAATAGGAACAGCGACTCTCCCTACTATGTTGGCGCAGGCAGCGATAAGTTTAACTGCTTCATGTCCAACCTCTTGAAGATCAGCGATTACCTGAGCCCCACCTTTGCTGAGGAGAGTATCTCCACCATGCAGCAGAACTTCCTGGCAGGCACCAAGGATTCCCCCGTATTTATGCCCTGCTATCTGGGCTTCGGCGTTTCCATTATGAACACCGAGGGCGTTAACTTTGAGTGGGATGTTGTTGACTACGTTCCCATGGAATGCACTTGTGATGTAGCCTGCAACAAGAACGGCGGCTGCGACCATGTTGACAACGACGCGACCCACAACGAGTGCACCAAGCACATCCGCACCACCTCTACCCGTGATGTGGGCGGCTACGGCGGCTACATCGGTCTGTACACCTACGGCAAGAGCGAGGATGATATCGCGCTGTATCTGGACTTCATCCAGTTCTTCCTGTCTCCCTACGGTCAGAGCTGCTTCTACTACGGTCTGGAAAATGGCGGTGGTTCTCCCAAGGCTACCTCCGGCATTCTGGGCACAGTAGCTCCCGCAGCATGGGACAGCTTCTTCCAGTCTGCTTCCAAGGTCGTATTCAACGGCCGTGCAGCAGAAAATGCATTTGTACAGTACCTGTCCTTCGGTCACTCCAACTATGACTCCTACACTTCTCTCAGAACGGCAATGGGTAACGCTCTGCGTGAGGGTGGCGAAGACGCTTTGAATTCCCTGTGCAAGACTTGGGAGGGCTCTCTGCTGACGACCTACCAGTCCTTCTTCAAGACTACCTACGGTAAGAATACACCTTATCTGGATTACACCAAGAATCCCAGCGCATAAGGAGCCGATATGACAACAAATCAAAACAGACAGACCATTCGCTGGATCGCTTTTGTGCTGTCTCTGTTGGTTGTTGTTTGTGGAATTTGGCTGCTATCTTCTGTACTGGCAACGGACATTGAAGCCACGGCTCCGCAATTGGGAAATGCCAATGTTACGGGTCTTTCGGAGTCCTTTGATTCGAATGGCTACTTTGTTATGACTGCGGACGATTATTTTCACGAGATCAAGGGGGGCGAAGTGATTCGCTCCACCTTGGTCTCTAAGGCAGAAGAGGACAGCGCGGAATTGATGAAGGTGATCCCTATTCATGAAACGCGCATTCTCGTTTGCTCCCGCAGCTATGTTTATTTGCTGGATCTGCAGCAGGGCGCGGATGGAAAATCTGAGTGGAAGCAGAAGGATACTGCTCAGGTTTACTACTATTCCGGCCCTGCTCTTTATGATTTTCTCGAAAATGCAGAGGGAAATGTAGAGCTCTATTTTGCACTCAATAACACCAACGGTCAGAACATCAATCTGGAAAAGCTGACAGTCAAGGGCGATCAGCTTGTTACCGGCGAGGTTTACGGTGAAATTCTGAAAACCTCCGGTAAAAACGCGCTGACGACCATGAAGACAAAGGTCAAGGCGCTGTCCATTTCCGCAGACGGTGAAAGCGTACTTATCGCCTACGAAAACGGACAGGTTATGAAGATCCGCATCGCAGACGATGATGCATTCCAAGCATTCCTGAGCCTGCAGACCGGCAGAGAGGACCGCGCGGCTTATGATGCTTACGGCGTTGAAGTGGCAAACCTTAACGATACCATCAAGGGTGCGGACGGCCATCGCGGACATGGCGTTTTGTACCTCACGCTGCAAAATGCCCGTGAGGTTGCCACGGTGGACAGCAGCCTCGAGAAAACCACCTTGGGCAAATCCGATGTCGTGCTGGACCGCGTACACTTCGACCAAAGCGAGAATCGGCTGTATCTGCAGTCCGATGACGAAAACATTATGCACTGCTTCGATTTGGAAGCGGGCGCGTTCAGCTATGAGGTTACCACCGTTTTCAATGTAGATGAATGGGCGGTCTCCTCGGGCACCAATGAATTTGCCGCCTTCTGGCGTTCTCCCACCGGTGCGGAGCGGTACCTGACTGTCTACCGGCTGGATGCGCTAAGCAGCATTGGCGGCGGCGCGTTATACATTGCCGTGCTGTGCCTGACCATCCTTGCCGGCATCCTTACGGTTTACTTCCTGTATGCGGTGATCGTCGGCGATAAGGCTTGGGCCAGCGTCAAGAAGCTGGGTGCCGATATCTGGAAGGGCAAGTGGTGCTACATCGTTCTGCTGCCTTCCTTCGTGCTGCTGGTTATGTTTGCCCTTTATCCGTCTTTTATGACTGTTAAGGACGCATTTTATCAGCATATTGAGGGTCAGCCCTATATCTTTATCGGCTTCGATAACTTTAAGTCCATCTTTGAAAGCTCCTTCTGGCCGGAGATGATCCGCAACACCATCCTCTTTATGGCTTGCGACATTTTCGTGGGTATTGTACCGCCTGTGTTCTTTGCTTACTCCATCAAGCTGATGCGGTCTAAGAAGACGGTGCAGAGAGTGCGTCTTTTCATGTACCTGCCCTCTATCCTGGTCGGCATCTCCTCCTTGCTGGTTTGGAGATACGGTATTTACGGCGCCAACGGTATGCTCAACCAGTTCATCCGCGCTACCGGCGGTAGCACCGTTTCTTTCTTGGGTACCACCGAGACGGCCATTTGGTCCATCCTCGTCATTGGCTTCCCCTGGGTTGGCGGATTTTTGCTGTTCTACGGCGCGCTGATGGGTATTCCTCAGGAAATCTACGACGCAGTCGAGCTGGAAGGCATCACCCTGCCCAAGCGGTTTATCACCATCGAGATGCCCTTCATTATGGGTCAGGTTCGTTATGTGATGATCGGTCAGATCATTGCCGCTGTGCAGACCGTCGGTCGTATTTGGGGTACTACAAAGGGTACTTACGGCACGATGACACCCATGTTCAAGGTTTACGATTACCTTTATAATCAGCAGGATTACGGCAAGGCTTCTGCGGTTGCGGTGCTGATGCTGCTGGTCTTGTCCGGAATTACCTATTTCCGATTGAAGAAAATGCTGAAAGGAGACCAGAGCTATGGCTAAGAAAAAGATCGTTCGCCTGAGAAGGCAGGATCAGCTTTATGTGCAGATCCCGACCTTTATCATCATTGTCATTGCCATTTGCTTTGCGCTCCTGCCCACCATCATTACCTGCATCAACAGCTTGAAGACCCAAAGTGAGATCAACCTCAGTATTATGGCCTTCCCCAAGGGTTTTGAGTGGGAGAACTATGTGACAGCATTTGAGTCCGTAAAGGCCAATATCATGAGCTCCCTGATCGTTGCCATTGTTGGCGCGTTGGGTCAGGTTATGATTGCCGCTGTGGTTGCGTATATCTTCTCTTACTGCCAATTCCGCGGTAAAAACGCCATTTTCTACCTGTATATCTCAGTTATGTTCATCCCCAGCGCACTGAACCTGCCTACCCTTTACGCACTGACCTACAAGCTGGACCTCATTAACTCTCTTTGGGGTATTTGGCTTCCCGGTTGGGCGGCTGGTCAGGTCGGCAGCATGTTCCTGCTGCGGGTATTCTTCCAGAATCAGCCCAGGACTATCATCGAGGCGGCACAAATTGATGGCGCAGGTGACTTCGATCTGGCTCTGCGGATTGTCATTCCTATGACAATTCCCATTTTCATTTACCTGTTCTTGGGTGCGGTAGGCAATCGGTATGACGATTATCTGTGGCCCAGCTTGATCCTGCGGGAGGAAAACCTGAAAATGATCGCCACCGTTATGATGGAAAAGAGTGCGACCCTCAGCGAAAGCAATATGGGCGCGGCTTACGCAATGTACATTGTTGCGGGTATTCCCATGATCGTAGTAAGTGGTATTTCTCTGCGCTTCTTTACCGGCGTGGAATTCTCCTCTGCGCTGAAAATGTAATACAACAAAAGGGCAGACGATTTGTGGGATACATGCCCAGAATCGTCTGCCTTCACATCAGGAGATTATAACAATGCAGACTACAAAATTAACCTTTTTGGGAACGGCCGCGGCAAATTTCTTGCCCGAGCTGAAAACCATTTACAAGGATTGCTTTGATAAAACGGCAAGACGGGCGTCTTGTGTGCTGATCGGAGAAAATTACCTGATCGACTGCGGTATGTATGTGATGGAATCCATCCGGATTGCCGGTGTAGATACGGGAAAGATCACAGATATTTTTTTGACCCATACCCATGCCGACCATTTTGTGGCGGAGCACGCGGAGCAAATCGCGGCTGGCCATGAAAAACCCATTCGCCTGTGGGTCCGTCGGGATGCCCAGCTTCCGCCTATGGAAAATGTGGAGGTAGTTCATCTGCCGCTTCATACCGAGGTGGAGGTAGCAGAGGGGATCAGCGTGGCTTCTATGGATGCCAACCATGATGCCGAGTCCTTCCCTCAGCACTTTATTTTCACCATCCACGGCAAGAAGCTGATGTATGCGCTGGATGGCGGTTGGTTCCTGACCGAATCTTACAATTTTATGCGCAAGCAGGGTGTAGATATGGCAGTGCTGGATTCCACCTGCGGAGAGGCCTTGGGTGAGTGGCGCATTGGTAGCCACAATACCCTTCCTATGATCCGCCTGATGGTACCTTCTCTGAAAAAATGGGGTACTTTCCGCGAGGATACCCGAATCTACCTCTCCCACCTTGCGCCCAAGCTCCACGCCCCCCACGATGAAATCGTGGAAAGCGTAGCAAACGATGGCTTGCTGGTGGCCTATGATGGCTTGACGGTCATGCTATAATAGGGATAGAAGCAAATTCTACGGAAAGGGATAAAGACGATGCTAAAGAGAGTATGCAGCAATTATTCCCGCGCAGCCTTGATCGCCGAGATCGAAAAGCACGATATTATCAGCTTTGACATTTTCGATACCTTGGTTATGCGCAATGTTTACTACAATAAGGATGTATTCCGGATCATGGCGCAGGAGCTGGATCCGGTTTGGGGCATTGATTTCTTTGAGATCCGCACAGAAGCGGAACGGGTGCTGTCTCAGGAGACCTATCCCTATATTGAGGAGATCTATGCCTATATTTCTGAACGCTACCCTGTCTTAAAAGGACACGAGCAGGTGCTCATCGAACGGGAGATTGCACTGGAAACGGAGCTGATCCTGCCTCGGCACGATGTGGTGGAAATGTTCTATCTGGCGCAGAAACTGGGTAAGCAGGTTTATATCGTGTCTGATATGTATATGCACCACGATACGCTGGCAGCCATCCTGGAGAAGAAGGGGATCCGCGGCTACACCAAAATGCTTGTTTCCTCCGAGTATGGCAGCAGTAAGCCCCAGCACCTGTTCGAGCACTATTTGAAGGAAATTCCTCAGGGTACCTGTCTGCACATCGGTGACAGCTGGGTCTGCGACATTCTCCCCTCCGGCAAACTGGGAATCGACAGCTTCCGGCTGAAGATGTCTACGGAAATTTACGAGTACGAAGAAAACACCATTGCGCCTACCGAGCTTGCCGAGAGAACACAGGCAGCGCAGTATGTGGCGGAAAAGTATAACAGTCCGTTTTTTGCAGAAAATCGGAAATAATACAGCGATATGAACAATACGATTCGTGGAATTGAGCGTATCGTGGCCAAGCTATGGGACGAGAATTCTGTGAAGGAATATCGTCCCATTCCTTTTTGGTCGTGGAACGACCGGCTGGAGCCGGAAGAATTGAAAAAGCAGATCCGCTGGATGAAGAAGGAAGGCTTTGGCGGCTACTTTATGCATGCCCGGGGGGGCTTAACGACAGAATATCTGTCCGAAGAATGGTTCGCTTGCATCCGCACCTGCATCCATCAAGGAGAAGAATTGGACCTTGAAAGCTGGGCCTATGATGAAAACGGCTGGCCCAGCGGCTTTGTGGGAGGTAGGCTGCTGGAAAAGGAGGAAAACCACGACCGGTTTTTGACCTATATCCGGGGACCTTGGGATGAAAATGCCCTTGTGTCCTATCGTGTTGCGGAAAATTGCCTTGTTCGTGTGACAGAGGCGGCAGAGGGCGAGGACTACATAAATCTCTATGACCATCTGTCTCCGTCTACAGTGGATATCCTTGATCCCAAAGTCGTAGACCAATTTTTGCAGGAGACCCACCAGAAGTACAAAGACCGGTTAATGGAGGATTTTTCCGGGCTTGCGGGATTTTTCACCGATGAGCCCCAGTATTACCGCTGGGATACACCCTATACGGCGATGCTGCCTGGGTATTTCCGGGAGGAATACGGGCAGGACATTTTCGACGGACTGGGACTTCTGTTCTTCCCTATGGAGGGATACCGGGATTTCCGGTATAAGTACTGGAAGGCAATGCAGAGCTTAATGCTGCAAAGCTTTGCCAAGCGGGTCTATGACTGGTGTACCCAGCAGAATTTGGCGCTGACCGGACACTATATCGAGGAGCCGGAGCTGAAAAGCCAAATGCTCTGCTGTGGCGGCATTATGCCTTTTTATGAATATGAAACCATTCCCGGCATCGATTTTTTGCGTTACGCCATCACCACACCCAATGCCCCCAAGCAGGTCAGCTCTGTTGCCTGCCAGCTTGGAAAAAAGAAGGTGCTCACAGAGACCTTTGGCGGCTGTGGCTGGAATGTATCTGCAAAGCAAGCGAAATGTATGGCAGAGGCCCAGTATGTGGGCGGTATCAATCTGATGTGCCAGCATCTTCTGCCTTATTCAGAGCGGGGACAACGAAAAAGAGACTATCCTGCCCATTTCTCTTGGGTAAACCCTTGGATCCGGCACGGCTTTAAGCCCTTTAACGACTATTTTGCAAGACTGGGCTGCCTGCTGGGGGAAAGCGAGGAGTTGGCCTCGGTAGGCGTATTTTGCCCCATCCGCAGCTTGTATTTCGATTATGAACGGGTGCAATACGGAAAGCACTACCCCATCAACAACCATTATAATGCGGTTTTGGCACAGCTTACGGCAATGCAGATCCCGTACCACATTATTGATGAGACCGTGCTTGAAAGGCACGGAAAAGTGGAGGATGGCTGTTTGCGGGTAGGTAGCTGCAAGTACGATACGATCATTTTCCCTAAGACCTATACCATAGGTCCGGAAACAAAAAAATTACTGGAAGACTATGCCCGGCAGCAGGGGTGGCTGTTGTTTACGGACGAGAAGCCGTCTTTTGTGGAAGGAAAGGCTTGGGCGTGTCCCTTTGAGAGTAATATCTCCCTGGAGGAGATCCGTCAGCGGCAGCAATACACCGTATCCGATTTGAACACGACGGTCCGTACCACCCTGCGGAAAATCGGTGACCAGACCTTCCTTTATGCAGTCAACTGCAGTCTGGAGCAGGAAACCGACCTTCGTTTTCATGGCGATTTCTCCGGATTTGTGTCCTTGGACTTGGAAACAGGAAAACAAACGCTTGTGGGTACACAGCTCCATTTTGCGCCGGGGCAGTCCTATGTGCTGTTCCTGACGGACAAAAAACCGGAGATGGAGGAAACAGAAGAGACCCTGATTTTGGAGGGCCCCTTTACGGTAACAGAATGCTCGGATAATTACCTGACCTTGGATCAGGTCTATTATTCCACAGACGGAAAAACCTACAGCGGTCCCTATAGCCATATTGGACTATGGCAGGACCTTCTGAAAAAACGCTTTGACGGAGAGCTATGGCTGCAATATCGCTTCCGCGTGGCGGAACTGCCTCCGCGCCTGTACCTTTTGGCGGAGGATATGAACACAAAGGCGTGCCGTGTCAACGGGCATAGTGTGACATTTGACGGTGTGTCGGATTTCGAAAAGCAGCTATACCGGGCGGATATCACACCTTTTGTAAGCAAGGGTGAAAACTGCGTGGAGCTTGCTATCCACTTCTATCAGGATGAAAAGGTCTATGATGTGCTGTTTGGAAACGCAACAGAGTCCCTGCGAAACTGCCTGGCATATAACACGACCATCGAAGCCTGCTATCTCCAAGGTGATTTCGGTGTCTATGCAGAGGGCGGCTTCCGCAAGGGCGAAAAGGAAAATGTATATCTGGCAGAGGAATTTTATATAGGAAAGCGAGCAACGGTCGTGACCGAGCCTGTTTTGGAGGGCTATCCCTTCTTCGCGGGAAAAATGGTGTTAAGTACCACATTTTTCGCGGAAAAAGGCGGGAAAAAGCACCTTTTGCTTCCGGGAGACTATGCCCGCTGTACGCTGAGGCTGAACGGTCAGCCGGTGACAATGTCTTACTTTGGGGACAGTGCGGAGGTTGGCGAATATCTTATTGACGGGGAGAATAGGGCGGAAATTACGCTGTATTCCGGAAACCGCAATTTGCTTGGACCCCACCACAATGGAGACAGCGAGGAGCCGACCCATGTGGCACCCAGGACCTTTGAACTGCCCGGAAGCTGGGTGGACGGCAGAAGCGAAAAGGAGCGCAGCAGCTATTCCTTTGTAAGGTTTGGTCTGCGGTCCAAAGAGAAAACAGAAGGAGCAATAGGATGAACAATGTTTTTGACCCCGACGGAAAAATGATGGAGCTTCTGTGGAAGCCCATCCATATTATGCTTTTGAATCTACTGTGGGTGCTGTTCAGCCTGCCGGTGGTGACCATAGGCGCGTCTACCACGGCGCTCTATTCGGTGCTGATTAAAATGAAAAACGGACTGGAGAGCAATTTGTTCCGGGATTTTTGGGACGCCTTCCGTCAGAATTTCCGGCAAGCCACGGTTATGTGGCTGCTGTTCCTCTGCGCTGCCTTCGTATTTACTACAGATATTGTGTTTTTTCTCAATATGGGCGGCTTTTTCGGGACCTTCTTTGCAATGGTCTTCTTCGGCTTGGATATTATTCTGCTGATGCTGGGCACTTATGCCTTTCCCATGCAGGCCACATTTGACAATAAGATCGTCACCACCCTGAAAAGCGCCCTTTATTTATCTTTCCGGCATTTTGGCTGGACGGTGGTGCTGCTGGCGCTGGGGGTGCTGACCTTTGTTGTGATCTGGATCTTTTGGATCAGCTGCTTCTGGATCGTCTTTGGCTTGGCGGCCTTTATAAACGCCGGTATTTTTGATAAGATCTTTAAGCGCTATTATTTGACAAATACAGACAGCGAATAAAAGAAAGATAGGTTGGTGATAAAATGGGCGTTACAAGAGAAGATGTTGCCCGTATGGCAGGTGTTTCGGGAACGACGGTTTCCTATGTCCTCAATGGCACCAAAGCGGTAACGCCGGAGGTGCGGCAGAGAGTACTGGAGGCTGCGGAGAAATTAAAATATCAACCCAGCCTGCTGGCACGGGGACTGGCAACAAAGGAAACAAAGCAAATCGCCATCCTTGTGAAAAGCTTACAGAATCCTTATTATTCTGCCATTCACGAGGGTGTTCAAAGCGTTGCCGCCCGGGAGGGATATATTGTCTCTGTGTTGTCCTCCCATAATTCACCTGCGGAGAATATGAATACCATGCTTGCCCGGGGAATGGATGGGGTCATCGTTGCGGCGGCGTCCTCTCTGCGTGAATTTGAGGATTTTTTGAAGCCCAGCAGTCCCATGGCTTTTGTCAGCGGTGAGGTGGCAGTCCATTTCTACAGAGAAGCGGTATTTGATATGGTCAGTACCTTTTACTGCCTTGGACACCGACGGGTGGCTTTCTTGAGCGGTCTCGCTATGAACAATCCCTCCCACTACCGTTATCGGGATTTTGTGGATGCGCTGCATACCTACGGAATGAACACCAACCCGGAGCTGTTTGTGGACGGTGACGGCATGACGGACGAGGAAAGCGGATACCGGGCAGCAGATATTCTGCTGAAGCGGGGTGTGCCTTTTACCGGTGTGTTTGCCACCAATGACCTGATGGCAATGGGCGCCATGAAGCGTTTTTGGGAGGAGGGACTGCGGATCCCGGAGCATATTTCCATTTGCGGCTGCGATGGTATTACTGCCTCGGCATATACCGCGCCGCCCCTTTCCACGCTACATTGTCATGCGGTAAACCTTGGCGCTTATCTGATGTATCAACTTTTGGAGAAAATGCAACCCGGTCGCAGCATTCCCCACCTGCAGCAGCAGCTTCAGGCGGAGTTCGTTTTGCGGGACAGTATGGGACCGGTATTGAGGAAGTGAATTATGAAAACTGGAATCATCGAACCAGCTCTGCTGGAGGAAAATATAACAAAAAGAATAGAAGCGGACATCGCCGAGCAGCGCATTTCCGGTGCGTCGGTGGCGGTTTGCCAGCATGGAAGGCTGCTGCTTAAGAAGGCCTTCGGTGTTCAGGTGCCCGGAGAGTCTGCGCCTTTGCGAGAGGATGCTATTTTCCGCATCGCCTCTATGACAAAGCCGATCACCGCTGTGGCGGTGCTGATGCAGGCCCAGCGGGGAAAGCTGAAGATAGAGGACCCGGTGTCCCAATATCTGCCTGCCTATGAAAAGCTTGTAGTGGGTCCGGAGCGCGCGCCTTGCCAAGAGCCGCTGCGCGTTTGGCATTTGCTGACCCATACCAGCGGTATGGAGGCGGATCTGGAGGCAAAGCTGTGGGTCAAGGCAATTCCCCCGGAGCGGCAACGCACCTTGGCAGAGACGATGGATGTGTATTTGGAAAGACCCATTGCCTTTGAGCCGGGCACTATGCGTAAATACAGCGGAAGAGCGGCCTTTGACATCCTTGCCCGCATTGTGGAAATATCAGCCGGCGTGGATTTCGGTACCTTTGTGAAAGAAGAGATATTTGACCCTTGCGGCATGGTGGATACCACATTTGCGCCCACGGAGGCACAATGGCAGCGGGTCGTAGGTATGCATGATTATCAGGACGGCTGTGCGGTGTTGTCACCGACAACACCGGGCTGTGTGGTAGACTGCGTCCCGGTGACCCATACATTAGGTGGCTCCGGCTTGGTGTCTACCATCGACGACTATGTAAAATTTGCCCAAATGTTACTGAATAAGGGAATGACCGAAAAGGGCAGAATTCTTGATGCTTCCCGGATCGACCAGATGGCAACACACCAGCTTCCCACGGAGCTGATGAACGAAAAGGTCAATCAGGGCTTGGGTGTACGCGTAATTGTCGGAGAAAAATATCCTTGGCTGCCCGTTGGCAGCTACGGCTGGAGCGGTGCCTACGGCCCCCATTTCTGGGTAGACCCGGTAAACGGCATTACGGCTGTTTATATGAAAAATTCCCGCTATGACGGCGGCTCTGGCTCCACAACCGGCAAGCATTTTGAGGAAGATGTGTTTGGGTCTATACAATAAAAATATCCGGCAGAGAAGATCCTCTGCCGGATATTTTTATAATCTATAAGGTCTTATATACCGTTCGTGACTGGTAGGGGCGGGTTTTGCATAGATGCCGGAGACAAGTCCCATCATTGCATACAAGGAAATAATGGAGGAGCTGCCGTAGCTGATGAAGGGCAGCGTCAGACCGATAACCGGTAAAAGCCCCATACACATACCTACATTGATGATCACCTGAAAGATCAGCGCGCCTGCGCAGCCGAAGCAGACCATCCGTCGCAGGTAGTCCTGACTGCGGGTACCTACCCAAAAGATCCGGGCGATAATGGCAAACAGCAGGAGTATCACAGCAAAACAGCCGATAAAGCCCAGCTCCTCACCGATGGCAGAGAAGATAAAGTCTGTGTGCTGGGCAAACAGCGCATCGGGGGTTTGGGTGCGGTTGCCGTTAAACAGTCCTTGTCCGAAAAGACCGCCGCCTGTCAGTGACCGGAGAGAACGGACGGTGTGATACCGGACATCCAGACCGTTGGGGTCTAAGCTGGGATCAAAAAGCACCTGTATGCGGTAGCGCTGGTAATTGTCCAACATAGACCAAAGTATGGGAGCGGCTACTGCCGCTGTGCCGATTCCGCCTAAAAACCAAGCCATACTGACGCCACCGGCAAAGGCCATCACCAGGAAGATAAAGACGAAGATCAGCGAAACACCTAAGTCCTTGGATACCACAATGTTGAGTCCAACCAGCAAAACGGCAAAAATACCGATATGTAACACAGAAAGCAGATGGGAAGGACGGTTTTGATGGGATGCCATAATGGACGCAAGGATCAAAACGAAAGGCAACTTACAAAGCTCCGCAGGCTGGATATAGATCTTAATAAAGGGAATAGGGATCCAGCTTTTGTTGCCGGTGCCGTTGTCAGTGCCAAAGGGGACCAGCAGCAAGATCATAGCAAAGCAGGCAAATATTAAAAGCCGACGGTGTTCGGAAAAAATGTCCGTATCAATGGAGGACAGCACCATATAGCAGAAAATACCGATAAAAGTGGAGATGATCTGCATAATTAAGTTTCGGGGAGCGCCTTCGCCGTTGTAGTGAGTGGCGCTGGCAATTGCGAACCAGCCGAAAATGGTGGTGACAAGACAAAGAAAAAGCAGAAACAGATCTGCCCTGCGGAAGAAATTCCGGATAAAATTCGCGACATATTTCATAGCAGACCCTCCTTCTGCAAAGATAGAAATATTGTACCACGGGGAAGTGAAAAATACAAGGCTGCATAAAGGGATTTTCATTTTTAATTGACAATGGACAATTGACGGCAAAAAAGCGCCACGGATTTCTCCGCGGCGCTTAGGATATGCAGATTACAGACCCAGGTATGCCAGAAGCTTCTTGAAGAAGTTGATGATGGCCATCAGAATAGAAGTGAAGACGCTGGGCTTTTCGGTGGGCTCAGTAGCATCAGGCTCGGTAGCTTCGGGCTCGGTGGCTTCGGGCTCGGTAGCTTCGGGCTCGGTAACTTCGGGCTCGGTAACTTCGGGCTCGGTAACTTCGGGCTCGGTAACTTCGGGCTCGGTAACTTCAGGCTCGGTAACTTCAGGCTCGGTGGGAGCTACATAGTCGGGATCGGCTGCGCCACAGGTGCCGCAGGTGCCGTCAGTGTAGCTGTGACCGGTAGCGTCTACGGGATCACCGGTGTAGGTGTCACCGCAGGAGCAGGTATAGGTGGTGTAACCAGCGGCGGTACAGGAGGGAGGCGTTACAACAGCCTCGTAGTCGTGCTCATGGGGGGCTTCTACGACTACATCAACTACGGTGCCCGTCAGGGTAACGGTTACGGTGCTGCCGGCAACTTCGACCTTATAGGCCTTGTCGGCAGAAGGATATGCAGTGCCCCAATCGTGGTCACGAACGCACTTGAGATAATAGCTGCCTGCTGCAACATTCTCGTAGACCTTGGTGTAAGTAGAGGTCTGAGGATCGTATTCCATATCGTTGGCAGTGTTCTTGGTGTCCCATTCTGTGCCAAGGTGCGCACCGCTGCCGGCAACGGTAAAGGAAGCCTTGCCGTAGCAACGCAGGCAGTTGTGTGCTTCGTCATAGTTATGGCCTAATGCGGCTACCACCATCTCACCGCACTTGCTGCAGAACTGAGGTGTGTCGCAGGTAGCGGGCTCACCGAGCTCGTTGTGCAGGCAGGTGGAGTTCATAGTGGTCCATGTGCCACCACCGGAGTCCCAAGTATTCTCGGTAACGGTATAATGGTCGGGACCGTTGGTGGGAATAGTAAGGTCAGCGGTTTGATTCCACTTATTGTTCCAGTTGTTTGCGGTTGCACTGGGATTCATACGACAGAAGATAACATTGGGGTAACCGGCGGGAACAGCGACTTCATAAACACCGTCGCCGTCAGCGTCAGTCATACTGACCCATGTTTCGCCATTACCGAAGAAATAGGCGGCAAAGCGAGCGTTGCTCTGCTTCCAGTTTGCATTGGGTGTCAAATAAAGGGTTTCGGGGGTTTCTGCGCTTGCTGTAAATACGGTCACAGAGGTCAGGACCATTGCCACAACAAGCAGGAGCGCTAAGGATTTCCAAAGCTTTTTCATAATAATGTCTCCTTCTAAAGATTTTGTTTTCAGTATGTGTATACCTAAAAAAAGTATAGCACGATTTTGAAAAAAAACAAGTCGTTTTACATAAATTGTTAATTATGCTCAGCTAAGCTATGCCTTTTTGTGGAAAGTGCATAAAAATGCAAAAAGACGGAGGGAAACCCTCCGTCTTAAATGATTTTAAGCCAAGTAAATCGCCTTGCAGGCCAGCATAGTCATATAGCAGTCCAGCTTGGAGACCAGCTCCATAGGCGCGTGCATAGACAGTACGGGCACGCCTGCGTCAACCGTAACGATATTGCGGTTTGCCATATAAGCAGCCACGGTGCCGCCACCGCCTTGATCGACCTTGCCCAGTGTTGCGATCTGCCACAGAACACCGGCGTTATCCAGCGTGGTGCGGACATGGCCCATTGCTTCTGCGGAAGCATCGGATGCGCCGCCCTTGCCGCGGGAGCCGGTGTACTTGCAGATGGAAATACCGCGGTTTAACATGCTGTTATTGCGCTTGTCGCAGGTTTCTGCGAAGTTGGGATCGAAGGCGTTGGAAACGTCTGCGCTGAGGCAGAAGGAATTTTCAAAGCAGCGGTTAAGATTTGCACCGGTGCTGTCGCACAGATCCTGCATAAAGGTATCAAAGGCGCGGCTCTGCATACCGGAGATGCCTACGGAGCCGATCTCTTCCTTGTCAGCCAGGATGCAAACAGCGGTGTGGGTGGGGATGTCCATAGTGAGCAGGGGCTCAATCTCTGCGTAAGCGCAGACACGGTCGTCGTGACCGTAAGCACCCAAGAGGCTGCGATCCAGACCTACCTCACGGCAGCGACCGGCAGGCACGATAGTAAGCTCCGCAGAGAGGAAGTCGGCTTCGATAAGACCGTACTTTTCATTCAGCAGTTTCATGATGTTCAGCTTCACGAGATCGCTGCCTTCGCCTTCGATGGGTTCGGTGCCCAAGATCACATTCAGCTGCTCACCGACAATACCCTCGGCAAGGGGCTTCTTCATTTGGTCGGCAGACAGGTGGATCAGCAGATCGGAAACGCAGAGGATGGGGTCACTCTCGTCTTCACCGATGGTAATGGTGATGACGGAGCCGTCCTTGCGGTAAACCACACCGTGGAGCGCCAGAGGAACGGTGACCCACTGATACTTTTTGATACCGCCGTAGTAATGGGTCTTGAAATAGGCGATCTCAGAATCCTCGTAAAGGGGATTGGGCTTTAAGTCCATACGGGGAGAGTCCACATGGGCGGCGCAGATATTTGCACCCTCGTTAAGAGATGCAGAGCCGATGACAGCCAGCATAATGCTTTTGCCGCGGTTATTCTTATATACCTTGTCACCGGGCTGGAGCTTCATACCGGGAACGATCTCTTTGAAGCCGTACTTTTCTGCAGTTTCGACAGCCCAGGCAGTGGCTTCCCGCTCAGTCTTGCAAGCATCCATAAAAGCGGAATACCGCTTGCAGTAGGCTTCCATTTCGGCTCTCTGCTCTGGGGTGAGGGAGGTGTAGCCGTTCTTGGGGGCGCTTAACAGGGAGGTACGCAGTTCTTCTGTGGTCATAAACATTTCTCCTTTGTTATTATTCTCCTTTTATTATATCCTGTCCAAACAAAAATGCAAGGCATTTCTCGCGGAAGGCTCCCTCAGTATCGCTGTTTTCCAGAGTGAAATCGCAAAGGCTTGCAAATTCCGCGTCTGCCTTTTGGGCACGGATCCGGGAAAGGGCATATTTCTCCGAAACACCATCCCGCTCCGTCAGCCGCCGCAGGCGCATCTCCTCCGGCGCGGTGACGGCAATTGTCATATCACAAAGAGGTGCAAGGTCACCCTCAAAAAGACCGATGGCATCAATGGCGATGAGAGAAGGCGTATTGGGGAGCAGGCGAAGGACCTCTGCTTTTACTGCCTTGTGGGTAATGGCGTTTAAGTCGCGCAGTGCATTTTCGTCGGAAAAGACCACTTTTCCCAGCTTTTTCCGGTCTAAAACGCCGTTTACAAAGGCATCGGGGAATCGGTTTTTGATGGCGGCAAGCATAACTTTATCGGATTCCAAAAGCCGGTGGTAAACTGCATCACAGTCGAACACGATGCCGCCCAATTGGGAGATCACATCCAAAAGCGTGGATTTTCCGCAGCCGGTACCCCCGGTTATCCCTATGATAAAGTGCCTTTTTCGGGGGGTTATCCGCTGAAAACCGGCCGCTTTTTCCAGTCGGTTCTGGACAGCCAGCGCTTTGCCGCTGCCCTTAGGACACCGGGCAAAGACCGTGCCGATACTGGGATCGTCCAGTTCCCGCAGCGCGGCAAAGAGTCCTGCGGTCAATGTGTCCATATCGCTGCCATTGCCGTAGGCAAGAGGAGAGAAGGGAGCGAAAATATCCAGTTCCTCCTCAAAGCACAGTACCCGGTTGCCGGGGGCAAAATGCTTTTCGATATAGGCCTTGGCAGAAATCAGGTCGCCGTCTATAATGACCACCCGGCAGTCCGGGGCATAGTGACGGTATTTCATACCCGGCGCTTTGACCACGGCATCCTTTTCCACAGAGGCGGAGACTGCCTTGTCCACGATCAGCTCGCCAAGAATTTCTTTAAGCTGTTCGGGCGTGATGCCACCGGGACGGAGAAGCCGGGGCGTGCCTTCAGAGAGATCTACAATAGTGGATTCCACACCAACGCGGCAAGGACCGCCGTCTACGATGGCATCGATCCTGCCATCGTGATCGTGGCGCACATGCTCTGCGGTGGTGGTGGAGGGCTTTCCGGAGAGGTTTGCGGACGGTGCGGCAAGAGGAACGCCGGCAAGGGCAATGATCTGCCGTGTAATGCTGTTGTCCGGGCAGCGGACAGCAACGGTGGAAAGACCTGCGGTGGTGCATTTGGGGACACAGTCCCGGGCAGGCAGCACCATCGTCAGGGGTCCGGGCCAAAAGGCCTCGGCTAAGCGGTAAGCGCACTCCGGGATGCTGTGACAAAAGCGCTCCATTTCCTTTGCTTCGGAAATGTGTAAAATCAAGGGGTTATCCTGCGGACGGCCCTTGGCAATAAAGATTTTTGATACCGCCTCAGGATCGAGGCCATTGGCAGCTAAGCCGTATACCGTTTCGGTGGGAATTGCCACCAGTCCGCCTTGTTTGATAATTGCAGCCGCTTTGCAGGGGGTGCTTGTGTCTGCACCAGATAGGATAATGGTATTCATTAATTATCTCTCCTTTGGATAATTGAATGAATGATAAAAAATGAATAATAAATAATCATCGCCTATGGCGATACCATAACTATTCACCATTTACTATTCACTATTCACTAAAAAAGGGAGCAGCAAGGCTGCTCCCATAAAGGCTTAGAGGGTGGGCTGGTTGGCAGCTTCGATAATCTGCACGAACTTTTCGGGAACCAGAGATGCACCACCGATGAGGCCGCCGTCAATGTCAGGCTGAGCCAGCAGCTCGAACGCGTTCTTCTCGTTCATAGAGCCACCGTACAGAATGGAAATGGTACGGGCGGTCTTGGAGGAGTAGAGCTTGCGAACAACGGTACGGATGCCCTCACAGACCTCCTGCGCCTGCTCGGGGGTAGCGGTCATACCGGTGCCGATGGCCCAAATGGGCTCATAGGCGATGACGACCTTGCGGATCTTGTCTTCGGGAACATTCAGAAGACCCAGCTTGATCTGCATAGCGATCCACTCGGTGGTGATGCCTGCTTGACGCTGCTCCAGGGTTTCACCGCAGCACATAATGGGAATGAGACCTGCGTCCAGGGCAGCCAGCACCTTAGCGTTGACATCCTGATCGGTTTCGCCCATAGCGCGGCGCTCAGAGTGGCCGATGATGACATACTTACAGCCTGCGTCTACCAGCATACCGGTAGAGATCTCACCGGTGTAAGCGCCGGAGGGGTTTGCGTTGCAGTTTTCTGCGCCGATGCCAACGCGGGTCTCACGCATAGCGCGTACTGCTGCGGGAATGCAGACAGCGGGGACGCACAGCGCCACGTCGCACCAACGACCCTTGGGCATAATGGCCTTCAGGTTCTGCATAAACTCCTTGGTCTCGGAGGGGGTCTTGTTCATTTTCCAGTTACCGGCAATGACGGTCTTACGATATTTTCTGTTCATAGTTATTTCTCCTAATTATATATGCATCGATAAACGATGATTATTTACAAATTTGATACAAGCCTCCCTTGTGCAAAGGGAGG
>SVLR01000011.1 GCA_015067785.1 Oscillospiraceae bacterium | reverse complement strand
CCAAATCTCTTAGTGTGCGTTCGCCGTCTTTCCAAAGGAATGTTTCGCCACCGCAAAAGAACAAAATGCGAACACCCATGTCATATAGCTGCTGCATTTCTTGCCTGATTTGTTCATACGGATGGACAATTGCTGTGATGTTATTGACGGAGCAATGCTTGCAATGTAAGTTACATTTATCTGTAACAATTACAGTTCCGAGAATTGGCGATTTCTTTCTTAACAGAATTGTCTTTACGCCAAAAGCAGCAAAGTGTAAAAAAGATGATCGTTTCATAATTTATCTCCATAGCGTTAATACGGAACACCAAAGTGTGTACACACATTATTATGCATGGGTTTTGTCGATTTTTCAAGATGATGCAGAAAAACTTATCACGTTAAAGTGTAACTTTTTTGAAAACACGCCTCAAGGTCAAGTTGGGGCGTGTGGAAATTAATCAAGCGGTTTGTATTCTGTTACTGCCTTTAGGCAGGCATTAGGATTGCCGTTGCGTATCAGATCGGAGCATGCAATCGGGTCATTGTAGATAAGATAATCAAGTTCTGACCGCTGATACATATTGTCTGCCACCTCATTTTCAACGGCAATGGTATCCATTGCAATCATGGAACCGTCTGAGAACTTCAGCTCCACACAGACCGTATCAAAGTTAAACGCGCAAGATAATAGGCGTTTCATGGTAAAACCTCCGTGATTTCAATAGTCTTGAGATAGAAAAAGAACGATGTTAAGTCTTTCAACTCGACATCGTTCTTTTCGTAGTTGTTTTCCAACCCTGTCAGACAGATGCCGTAAAATAGTAATTTTTTAGAATTACTGTCTTACGAGCACCCGTCTAAAAGTCGGTGTTTTTTATGGATTTACCGTGCTACGCGGAGCATAAATTCGACGATCTCGCCATCAATGGTGCAGGAGATCAGCACTCTGCCGGTGGCAGCGCCGGAGATCTTGCCGTTTTCAATGGTTACGATGCCTTCCTCGGCGGCAGTCCACTCGACAGAGATCTTGTTGCCTTCAGCATCCTTCAGGTAGGGATCGAGGTATTCGCCCTTATGCATATGGATGGTGATATCGTGGTCGTCTTCAAAGCCGTACATAGACCACAGAGTGTACTTGCCGGAGTTTACGGTGCCGTCCTTTTCACTGGCATCAAAGAGGCAGTGAACGTAGCACTCGAGCTTCTCACCTTCGTACTCGGCATAGATCGTTGCCATACCGGGTGCGACTGCGGTGGCGACACCGTTTACAAAGGTAACGACCTTTTCGTTGGAGGAGGAGAAGGTGACCTCGCTTGCCTTGATGTCACCGTCGTAGACCCGGAACTTCTCACCGGTACGGAAGAAGGAAAAGTCAGTGCGGTTCAGGCTGATGGATGCGGGAGGCTCCGTTGCAGGAGGCTCGGTTGCGGGAGGCTCCGTTACAGGAGGCTCGGTGGGTGCCTCAGTAGGCGCCTCAGTAGGTGCCTCGGTAGGCGCTTCGGTGGGAGGCTCCGTTGCGGGGGGGTCGGTGGGGGTTTTGCCGGCGATGCCGACCAGAACCAGCACAATGGCCAGTACGGCAACCAACGCCACAACGAGAATGATTATGTTTTTATTTTTCATAGCGATACTCCTTTACATAGTGATACTATATTTATACAACCTGTAGGAAGGTTTGTCAATCGAACATTGCGTTTTTCCAGAAAAAAACAAATGTCCCCCGGAAAGCCGTAGCTGTCCGGGAGAAAGTTACAAATTATAGATTGCGCCATCGAAAAGCGGTGTCATTCTGAGCGACCAACGGGAGCCGAAGAATCCGCATTTTTATGGGACGGATCCTTCGACCCGCTATGCTCGCTCAGGATGACAGGGGGAGGAGCGAGGGTGCGGTTTTGCAGGACGGGAAACCCGTCCCCTACGATAGAGATCAGAAATTTGCCACTTTTTCGTTCTTTAATTGGAGTTGGAGCTTGTCGGCGATTAAGGCGATGAATTCCGAATTGGTGGGCTTGCCTTTTGTATTGCTGACAGTGTAGCCGAAGAAGCGCTGGAGGGTGTCGAGATCGCCACGATCCCAAGCTACCTCAATGGCGTGGCGGATGGCCCGCTCCACGCGAGAGGGTGTGGTCTGGAAGGTCTTGGCCACTTGGGGATATAAGACCTTCGTGATGGCGTTAATCACATCCATATCGTTTACTGCAATGATGATGGCCTCCCGCAGGTACTGGTAGCCTTTAATATGGGCGGGGACACCGATCTCGTGGATTATGGAGGTGACGAGAGACTCGATGCTGCTGTCCTTTTTGGGGAGGACGGCTTGCCGTGTAGGACCGCCCCGCAGCTCCTCCAAATGTTCACTAAGAGCGGTCATATCGCAAGGCTTGGGCATTAGGTAGCGGACACCTAAGGCAGCGGCTGCGGAGGCGACATAATCGGTAATAAAGCCGGAGGTGGCAAGGACCATCGGCTTATTTTCCGAGGTGGAGATGGCCTTCAGTACAGAAAGACCGTCCTGCTTTGACAGCATCAGATCCAGCACAAGGATCTGGGGCTGCTTTTCTTTGACTGCGGCGATGGCGGCCTCACCGTTTTGTACGGTGCCCACGACCCGCCAGAGATGGCTGCTGCGTTCCAACTGATTTGCGAGGGCGCTGCAAAATTCCTCGCTGTTGTCTGCGATCAATACGCTTACTTGATTATCCATAACACTTCTCCTGAAAATAATGATGCTCCCCTTGTTGCGACAAAGATAATTTAGCACAGAAAAAAGTATTTTGCAAGGAAGAAAGGGGAACTTTCGTGCGACCAAATGCGACATAGAACGGTAAAAACGGTCGTAAAGCGAACTTTTCGACCGATTTCGATTATAGATTACAAAGGCCCCCTTGTGTAAAGGGGGCTGTCATATTGCCGAAACGCGGCAATATGACTGGGGGATTGTCAAATAAGCAAACATTACAACCCCTCCGTCAAAAATCAAATAGATTTTTGACACCTCCCCTTACACAGGGGAGGCTTTGGTGCAAATGTCGATTGACGATTGGGAGAAAATGGTTTACAATAGAGAAAATGAAAACAAGGAGGATTTTCTTATGAACGGAAGATGGAACTTAGAGGTGATCTACAAGGGCTTTGATGACCCGGCGTGGCTGCAGGATTTTGAGAATCTGCAGAATATGCTGCGGGATTTCTGCGCCTTTGCGGAGAATATTGATTCTGCCGATCCGGCCGTTGCCCTGCCGGAGAATATGAAGCGACAGGAGGAAATCGAAAGCCTGATCATGAAGATGGGCACCTATGCCAACCTGCGCCAGTCTCAGGACACCCGGGACGGCGACGCCGGCTCTCAGATGGGTCGGCTGATGGCTGCCTACAGCACCGTAGCTGCGCCTATCGCCAAGGTGGAAAAGTGGATCAGCAATATTCCCAATTTGGTGGAGATCGTGGAGGGAGACCCCACGCTGCGCAGCTATGCCTTTTTGCTTTCCAATACCGTGCGGGACAGCAAGTATCTGCTGCCCGGCAAGGGCGAGGAGATCATGGCAAGGCTCAAGCTCTCCGGCGGCAGCGCATGGAGTGATATGCAGTCTTATCTGACGGCTACCGTGCCGGTTTCCTACCGGGGGGAGAAGACCAATCTTTCCTCCATCCGCAATCTTGCCTACGATCCGGATCCCACTGTGCGAAAGGATGCCTATGAGGCGGAGCTTGCCGCCTATGACCGGATCCGGGATGCGGTAGCCTTTGCTCTCAACTCCATTAAATTGGAGACTATCTCTGACTGCCGTCTTCGCGGCTACGCTTCTCCTTTGGATCGGACGCTGGAGCGCTCTTTTATGAAAAAGGAGACGCTGGAGGCAATGCTCTGTGCTATGGATGACTACCTGCCCAAGTTCTGGCAATATTTAAAAGCCAAGGCCAAGGCTTTGGGTTATGAAAAGGGACTGCCTTGGTATGAGCTGTTTGCGCCTATGGGCAAGAGCTCCACGAAATTTACCGCTGAGCAGGCGAGAGATTATTTGGTATCTCTCTATAGCGGCTTTGACATGGAGCTTGCGAATATGGTTGCGGAAGCCTTCGATAACGACTGGATCGACTTCTACCCCCGGGAGGGCAAGGTGGGCGGTGCCTTCTGCGCAGGCGTAGATGCCATCGGCGAGAGCCGTATTCTGACTAACTTTGACGGCAGCTTCTCTGATGTTGTCACCCTTGCCCACGAACTGGGTCACGCCTTCCATAACCTGTGCATCCGGGAGCATCGCCCCTTAAATAAGGACTACTCCATGCCCGTTGCGGAGACGGCTTCTACCTTTAACGAGTGCGTGGTTATGGCATCTGCCATCGAAAAGGCAGCAGATAAGGAAGAAAGAATCGCGCTGATCGAAAGCCAGCTGCAGGATGCCACCCAAATTATCTGCGATATTTACTCCCGTTACCGGTTTGAGACGATGGTCTTTGAGAATCGGGAGGATAAGTTTATGGATGCCGATACCCTCTGCGGCTTTATGCTGGACGCCCAGCGGCAGTCTTACGGGGACGGCCTTGACGAGAATTGTCAGCATCCGTATATGTGGGTGTGTAAGAGCCATTACTACGGCCCTACCTTCTATAATTTCCCCTATGCCTTTGGCGGTCTCTTTGCCCGGGGCTTGTACGCCCAGTACGAAAAGGAGGGCGAGCGCTTCATTCCCAAGTATAAGAAGCTGCTCTACACCACCCCCATCGCCACCGCTGAGGATACTGCCCTTGTTGCGGATATTGACCTGACCGATAAGGTTTTCTGGGCATCTGCCCTGCAGCAGATCGCAGACCAAATAGATCTGTTCTGCCAACTTTTAGAGGAGTAATATGGAAAAATTAAAGCATTTTTTAGACTATGCCCACAGCGCATATCACGCAATTGACTATATAAAGAAAACCCTCCAAAAGGAGGGATATACCCAGCTTTCTAAGGGGAAAAAGTGGGAAATTATCCCCGGCGGCAAGTATTTCGTTACCCGTGGCGGCAGCGCAATCATGGCATTTCGTGTGCCGGAGGGAGAACCCAACGGCTTTTTGATGTCCGCCAGCCACTCGGATCGCCCCACCTTTAAGTGGAAGGAAAACGGCATCCTCGACGGCAAGTACAGCCGCCTTTCCGTAGAAAGATATGGCGGGATGCTCATTTCCACATGGCTGGATCGACCCCTTTCTCTTGCCGGACGCGTACTGGTGGAGACGGAAAATGGGGTCCAAAGCAAGCTGATCGATATCGACCGGGATCTGCTGCTGATCCCCAATGTTGCCATCCATATGAACCGGGCGGCAAATGACGGCTATAAGTGGAATCCTGCCACCGATGTGCTGCCGCTGCTGGGCGGTAAGGAATCCGGGGCAAAGCTGCTGCCCTTACTGGAAGAAATGGCGGGCGGTAAGATCTTAGGACACGATCTTTTCCTCTATGTCCGGGAAAATGCCAAGGTTTGGGGTATGGAGAATGAATATATCTCCGCCCAGGCCATTGACGATCTCGCCTGCGCTTGGGGCTGTACCGAGGGCTTTTTGCAGGCAGGGGAGAGCGGCAGCGTTCCTGTGCTGTGTGTCTTTGACAGCGAGGAGGTCGGCTCCGGCTCTGTACAGGGCGCGGCGTCCGATTTCTTGGAGGCAACGCTTCTGCGTTTGTGCGGGGCGATGGGTTGGGACTTAAAGGCAATGCTGTCTTCTTCCTTTATGGTTTCTGCCGACAACGGTCACGCCCTGCACCCCAATCATCCCGAGTTTGCCGATCCCCAAAATGCGCCCGTGGTGGGCGGCGGCGTGGTGCTGAAATATAACGCTGCGCAAAAATACACAACCGACGGTGTTTCCGGGGCGCTGTTTAAGAAGGTCTGCAAGGGCGCCGATGTGCCGGTACAGACTTATTACAATCGGGCAGACCTGCCCGGTGGCTCCACGCTGGGCTATATCTCCCTTGCCCATGTGTCTGTATTGTCTGCTGACATTGGATTGCCGCAGCTTGCGATGCATTCTTGCTATGAGACCGCGGGTGTGGAGGATGCCAAGAATTTGGTTAAGGCAATGACGGCCTATTACGGAAGTACCTTGGCTGTTCCGGAGGATGGCGTTTATCAGTTATAAATGTAGGGGGCGGCGCCTACGACGCCCCGTTTCGAGGTGTGTAGCAGAATAAAATCGACGCATCGAGCGTCGATTTTATTTCGGGTCGTCGAGGGCGCCGACCCCTACACAGTAACGCTTCACTCCAAATAAAAATCCCTCCCGGGTGGGAGGGATTTTTGTTTGGTTGGATTAGGCCTTGCCGGCGCAGCCGAGGACGTTCACCAGCTTGTGGCGAACCAGCTCCTTGATGTTGGCGCGGGCGGGCTTCAGGTACTCACGGGGATCGAACTTGTCGGGGTGCTCGTCGTAGAACTTACGGATGGTGCCGGTCATAGCAAGACGGAGGTCGGAGTCGATGTTGATCTTGCAGACAGAAAGGGCCGCAGCCTTACGCAGCTGCTCCTCGGGAACACCGATGGCGTTGGGCATCTTGCCGCCGTGGGCATTGACCATTGCCACATATTCCTGAGGAACGGAGGAAGAGCCGTGGAGCACGATGGGGAAGCCGGGCAGGCGACGGGTGACCTCTTCCAGCACGTCAAAGCGCAGTGCGGGAGGAACCAGAATGCCCTGCTCGTTAACGGTGCACTGCTCGGGGGTGAACTTGTATGCGCCGTGAGAGGTGCCGATGGCGATAGCCAGGGAGTCACAGCCGGTGCGGGTCACGAACTCCTCAACTTCCTCGGGACGGGTATAGGAAGCGCACTCTGCGGAGACATTGACCTCGTCCTCGATGCCGGCAAGGCTGCCCAGCTCAGCCTCGACCACAACACCGTGATCGTGGGCGTACTCGACGACCTGACGGGTAATGGCGATGTTTTCCTCGAAGGACTTAGAAGAAGCGTCGATCATAACGGAGGTGAAGCCACCGTCGATGCAGCTCTTGCAGGTCTCGAAGCTGTCGCCGTGGTCCAGGTGCAGGGCGATGGGGATCTCGGGGCATTCGATGACGGCAGCCTCCACCAGCTTCACAAGGTAAGTGTGGTTGGCGTATGCACGGGCGCCCTTGGAAACCTGCAGAATAACGGGAGCATTCTCCTCCTTGCAGGCCTCGGTGATCGCCTGTACGATCTCCATATTGTTGACATTGAAAGCGCCGATGGCGTAGCCGCCGTCGTATGCCTTCTTGAACATTTCAGTTGTTGTTACCAGAGCCATTGGTATCATATCCTTTCTTGTTGCGGGTATTGCCCGCATATTTTCGAGTGTATTATACCATAAAAAAATTTGATTTCAATATATATTTGCGGAAAATGCGATATTTGTGAAAATTAACTATTTACCTTTTGGTTTATATGGAGTATAATTGTTCAGGCTAAAATAAAAACAAGGAGTTTTTGACTATGAAATTATCCCCTCTGCAGATCGCAAGATATGGCTACAGCCCCAAGCTGCCCGGTATGCTTCGCGGCGGTATTTCCGAGATCTGCGTCAAGGTCGGTGATCCCACCGCCTCCGTTGCCGATCAGGAGAAGATCGCGGCACTGTTCCCCAATACCTACGGTAAAAATGAGATCACCTTCCAGAAAGGCGAGAACACTGCACCTGCAAAGCGTCAGGTGGTTGGTGTCATCCTCTCCGGCGGTCAGGCACCCGGCGGTCACAATGTGATCTGCGGTCTTTACGATGCCCTGAAGGCGACCGATAAGGACAATGTCCTCTACGGCTTCAAGGGCGGCCCCAGCGGTCTCATTGACGATGACTATATTATCTTCGACGATGCGTATATTAACGCTTACCGCAACACCGGCGGCTTCGATATCATCGGCTCCGGCCGTACCAAGCTGGAAACAAAAGAGCAGTTCGCCATCGTTGCTGAAAATTGCAAGAAGCACGGCATCAACGCCCTTGTTATCATCGGCGGTGATGACTCCAACACCAACGCTGCAGTTCTTGCTGAGTATTTTGCCGCAGAAAATTGCGGCATTCAGGTCATCGGCTGCCCCAAGACCATCGACGGCGACCTGAAGAACGAGGACATCGAATGCTCCTTCGGCTTCGATACTGCCACCAAGACCTATGCCGAGATCGTTGGCAACATCGAGCGTGACGCCAACTCTGCTAAGAAGTACTGGCACTTTGTAAAGGTCATGGGCCGCTCCGCTTCCCATGTGGCGCTGGAGACGGCGCTCCAGACCCATCCCAACATCTGCCTCATCGGTGAGGAAGTGGCGGCAAAGAAGATGTCTCTGTCCCAAATCACCAACTATATCGCGGATTCCGTGGCTACGCGCGGCAACAATGGCGAAAACTTCGGTGTTGCCATCATTCCCGAGGGCATCGTGGAGTTTGTGCCTGAGTTCTCTATGCTGATCGCCCAGATCAACGAGCTGCTGGCAGGGGAGAAGGCGGACGCCTTTAATGCACTGCCCACTTGGGAAGAAAAGTACAGCTTCATCGAAAAGGGTCTGACCGCAGAAGCTATGGCAGTATTTGCCATCCTGCCCCAGTCCATCCAGCAGCAGCTTTTCTTGGAGCGTGACCCCCACGGCAATGTGCAGGTTTCCCTCATCGAAAGCGAGAAGCTGTTCTCCGAGATGGTAAAGGCGGAGCTCTCTACCCGGAAGAAGGCTGGCACTTATAAGGGTAAGTTCTCTGCGCTGCACCACTTCCTCGGCTACGAGGGCCGCTGCGCATTCCCCAGTAATTTCGATGCTGACTACTGCTACTCCCTTGGCTACAATGCCTTTATGCTGATCCAGTACGGCTACACCGGCTATCTTTCTAAGGTTTCTAACCTCTCTGCCCCTGCAGAGGAGTGGGTTGCCGGCGGTATGCCCATTACCAAGATGATGAACATCGAGCGCCGTCACGGCGCAGATAAGCCCGTTATCCGCAAGGCGCTGGTGGAGCTTCAGGGCGCACCGTTTAAGTTCTTCGCGGGTGTCCGCGAGCAGTGGGCTGTGGAGACGAGCTATGTCTACCCCGGCGCTATCCAGTACTGGGGACCGAGTGAGGTCTGCGACCGGACAACCGTAACGCTGGCTCTGGAGCAGGGCAAGTAAGATACCAAAAAGACCACCCGAAAGGGTGGTCTTTTTTTATGGAAAGGCCCCCTTGTGTAAAGGGGGCTGGCATTTGTGAGGAACGAACAAATGACTGGGGGATTGACAACCCCTCAGTCACGCTGCGCGCGTGACAGCTCCCCTTACACAGGGGAGCCTTGGGCGCGGGGTGGCGGGCGATTCGTGAATCGCCCCTACAACTTTGTTATCTCCGTTTCCAAGTGGAGCGGGAGAGGAGAACCAAGAAGGGGAAGATCTCTAAGCGTCCCAGGAGCATATTCAGCGACAGCAGGATCTTGGAAAAGCCGCTGAAGAGGCTGTAGTTACAGGTTGGACCCACGGCACCCAGACCGGGGCCAATGTTATTGAGACAGGCGAAAACGGCGGAGATGTTGGTCTCCACGCTCTGTCCGTCAATGCCGATGGCAAGAACGCTCAGCACCATAATGAACATATAGGCAAAGAGATAGGCGTTTGTATTGGTGACGACCGTCTCGTCCATAATTCTGCCGCCGGAGCGGATGGCCATTACCTTCCGGGGGTTTACCACCTGCCGGATATTCCGGCGCAGGTTCTTAAAGAGGATCAGTACCCGGGAGACCTTGAGACCGCCGCCGGTAGAGCCGGCGCAGGCACCAATAAGCATCAGCACAAGGAGAATGCCCTTGGAGAAGCTGTGCCAAGTGTCAAAGTCCACGGTGGCATAGCCGGTGGTGGTCATAATAGAGGAGACCTGAAAGGCTGCGTGGCGCAGCGCGACCCAAAAATCACCGTCAAAGCTGTTGGTAAAGGTGTTCAGCCCGATGAGGATCGTGGCAAGGGCGGCAATGCCCACATACAGCCGCAGCTCCTCGTCCCGAAATACGCTCTTAAACTGCCGCATAAGCAGCAGGAAATAGCAGGAGAAGTTCACACCGAAGAGGAACATAAACAGGGTGGTCACATTCTGGATATAGGGGGAGTAGCTGGCAAAGGAGTCGTTTTTAACACCAAAGCCGCCGGTGCCCGCTGTGCCGAAGCCCAGACATACCGCATCCAAAAGAGATAGCCCGCCCAAAAGGAGCAGGAGGATATCCACCACCGTCATCACAAGGTAGATGATGTAGAGGATCTTGGCGGTCTGCTTCATTTTGGGCACCAGCTTGCCTACATCCGGTCCGGGGCTTTCTGCCCGCAGCAGGTGCATCGTAAAGCCCGCGCCGTTTTCGCCGGAGGAAAAGGCCAGAGTAAAGACCAGCACGCCCATACCGCCCACCCAGTGGGTAAAGCTGCGCCAATAGAGAAGTCCCTTGGGGAGCGCTTCCACATCGGAGAGGATCGATGCGCCGGTGGTGGAAAAGCCCGAGGCGGTCTCGAAGAAGGCATCGATATAGCTGGGGATCGCCCGGGAAAGGAAGAAGGGCAGTGCGCCAAGGAGACTCATAATAAGCCAGCTCATACTCACGCAGAGCATACCCTCCCGGACACCGAAGCGGTGGGCCGCATTACGGCAATAGGCATTTAGCGGGACACCGAGAGCAAGGAGGATCAGCATAGTTTGCAGAATGCTGTTGATGGCTCCGTTTTCCCCATAGCCAAGGCTTATGAAAAGGGCAGGCAGGAGAAAAATAGCCTCTATTAAGATGATCCGGGCAAGAAAACGCCCAATGAGTTTGTAGTTCATAATTGCTCCTAACTCCTTTGGGAAATATACTTTCTCTCCGGCGAGAAAGTATCAAAGAGCCGCCGGGAACCTTTCGTATGGTTCCCGGACTCTCCAGACGACCAAAGGGAGTTCCCTTTGGAATCCCCGGTGCGGCGAGAATATCCTACTGCACGAAAATACGCTTTCCGGAAGCAGAATAACTTTGTCAATTAATGAGCTTGTAGTTCATAATAATAGTTGAGAGTTGAGAGTGGAGATTTGGAAAACAACCTTCCCCTTTGGGGAAGGGGGACCACGAAGTGGTGGATGAGGTTCACCTCACCCGACCTCGCTCTGCTCGGCCACCCTCCCCTCGGGGGAGGGGATGGGAGGATGATAGTTAGGCGAAGATGTCGCCAAGCTGTTGGAGAGAGCCGCGCTTGCCGGTGACGACAACGACTGTGTCTCCGGCTTCGATGGTGGAGTCACCGCTGCCGATCTGGGTGCGGCTGCCACGGGTGATGGAGGCGATCAGCACTTCCGGCTTCAGCTTCAGCTCCCGGAGGGGAACACCACGGTTTTTGGTGGTCTCATCTACTAAAAATTCCACAGCCTCCACCTGACCGTCTGCAACCGTATGGACAGAAATGGCGGCACCGGTCTGATTTTCCATTGCCCGGACATAGCGCACGATGGTGTTGGCGCACAGCTCCCGGGGGGAGATCATACTGCCCAGATTCATCGCGTCGGCAATGGCGGTATTTTCCCGGTGGCTCAGCTTGGTGATAATTTGGGGCACACCGCAGCTGTCGGCATAGAGGGAGATGACCATATTGGTCTCGTCCTGACCGGTGAGGGTCACAAGGGCGTCGTATTCCCGGATGCCCTGACTTTCCAAGGTGGATTTATTGGTGCAGTTGCCCAGTATCACAGAGGCGTCAGGGAGCAGCTCGGAAAGCTCCCGACAGCGGGCAGGGTCGCTTTCCAGTATGGTGACCGCGATACCGTCGTCAGCGAGAAAGTCTGCCAAATAGCGGCTAACGCGTCCGCCGCCGCAAAGCATCACATTTCGCACCCTCCGGGTGAGGATGCCCAGCTTCTTGAGAAGGCGGGTCAGCTGCTTTTTCGGGGCGGTGACGAAGATCCGGTCGCCCTCCTCCAAGACGAAATTGCCCTTGGGGGTAATGGCAGTACCCGCCCGAAGCACGGCGCATACAAGAAACTGACAGTTTAGCTTGCCGTTTAAGTCCCAAAGGGCCGCGCCGCACAGCGGAGAGTCCGCTTCCACACGCAGTTCCACGATCTCCGCTCTGCCCTTGGCGAAGGTGTCACGCCGCAGAAAGCCGGGGTATTTTAAGAGCCGCTCGATCTCCTGGGCGGTACGGCGCTCGGGATTGACCGTCAAGGAAAGAGGGAAGATGTGGCGCATGGCCATAACCTGCTCGGAGTATTCCGGGTCGCGGACACGGGCGATGGTGTGAAGTCTGCCGTTGAGACCGTGGGCAGTCATACAGGTGAGCAAATTGACCTCGTCTGCGCCGGTGACGGCGATCAGAAGGTCCGCTTCCCGGATGCCTGCGTCAAGTAAGGTGGTGCGGTAGGCGCAGTTACCGGAGAGGGTCATTGCGTCAAAGCGCTCCTGGGCAAGCTCCAGAACCGTCCGCCGCCCGTCGATAATGGTCAGATCGTGACCTTCCTTGGTAAGCTGCTGGGCAAGGGTCATACCGATCTTACCCGCGCCGCAGATGATGATTTTCATAAATGCCTCCCGAAATTTGGGATTTTTTCTCATTATAGCATAAGTAAATGACAAATTACAAGTTGTAAATGATTCATTGCGGGAAAAGGCCCCCTTGTGTAAAGGGGGCTCCGCGAAGCGGTGGGGGATTGTCAATTGCCAATGATCAACTGCTCTCGGTTTTGGCAGGTAAAGAGGATGACCTGCTTTTGCTCGGCTTCTTCCTGTAAAAGAGCGAGGGCGGCGGCAAGGCGTTTGTCGTCAAAGCGTACCAGCGCATCGTCCAGCATGAGCGGCGCGGCGGGGGAGAGGGTCTTGCTGACCGCCAGACGCAGCGCCAGATAAAGCTGGTCTACCGTGCCGTCGCTGCGGTAGCGGGAGTCGTGGAGTGTCGTCTCGCCTTCGGCAGATACCTCCATCGTAAAATCCCGGCTCAGTACCAATTTTTCATACCGTCCGCCGGTGAGAGACGAGAATAGCCGACCTGCCTCCTGAGAGATGGCGGGGGCAAACCGCCGCTGTAAGCTTTCCGATGCGGTTTGGACCGTTTCCAAAGCAAGGGTCAAAGCGTCATAGTGTTCCTGCAGGGCGGAGATGCGGCGGTTTACCGTCTCTAACCTGCGGAGGTGTCCCGCTTTTTCACCCAAAAGCCGAAGTTGTCCCTCCTGCTCGGATAGCAACCGCTGGGCAGCTGCGAGGGCGTCCTCTGTCCGGCGCAGCAGGATGTCCGTTTCCGCTTCCGTATAGGAAAGGACATCCTCTGTCTCCGGGGCGGAGACAGGCTTTAAGACGCAGCGGAGGGCTTCCGTGTGCTTTTCTGCCTGATAGAGGGCGGTTTTCTTTTGGGATAGTTCCTCACGGAGACGAAGCTGGCTGTTCCACAGGGCTTGTATCTCGGAGATGGGTTTTCCCAAGGTAAGCTGGCTGAGCTTAGCGGAGAGGACTGCCTTTTCCCGCTCGTGTTCGGTCTCAAGGCGGCGGTAAGTCTCCAGCTCCTTTTCGTAGGCGCGCATGGCGTGAAGATATTCCTCCGCTGTCGCAACCCATCGGTCGGGGGGCAGCTCACCGTAGATGCGGCACAGCGCCTCCCGATCCCGGCGCTGTCCCTTCTGATTGCGGATATGCAAATAAAGAAGAATACCGGATAGGAACAAACAGGGAAATAGCAAGATGAGGTTTACGAACGCAAGACCGATGCCAAAGGCAAGCAGCCCAAGGCTCAGCAGCAGAAAGACCGGAGAGGTGGGGCGGCTCAGTGTCTCGAAAAGGTGGTGATCCTGCAGGGCGCGACGGTGAACCTCCTCGCCAACAAGACCGGCAAAGACCGGGTGAGGCACAGGGGCGGTAGGGGACTGGGGCTGGGGTTTTTCCTGCAAATGCGCCCACTCCTGCTGGAGAGAAGAAAGGGTCGCCAGATTGTAGCGTGTCTCCTCCTCGGAGGGAAGGGAGGCGGTCTTTTTTTCCAATTCTCCAACCTGCCTGCGCAGGACATCGGCTTCTTCCTCCGCGGTGCGCAGGTGGGCATATTCCCCTTGGGATTTTTCGAAGGATAGATGGGAAAGATGGTTTTGCAGGTCTTCTTTTTCTGTCCGCAATTGTGCGCATTGGGATTTCAGGGCAGTGTGCTGGGCACTGAGAGTGTCGATTTTGCGGAGCTTTTCCAAGATGTCCTCTCTTTCTCCCTCTGCTTGGGGGAGAAGTCCTGTTTTATTATGGCGGCATTTGTTCCGCAGCTCCTTGAGCTTTTCTGTAAGGAGCGTCTGATCGCCGCTTTCGTCACCGGTGGTGACCAGCGCGTTTAAGCGGTTTCGAAGGGCGGCATCGTCACCCACCGGCAGGTCATTCAGCCGCAGAAAGCCGGTGCGCAGAAATACATTTTTGTCCACACCCATGAGCATTTCCCCGCAGTTTTCGGCTGTCAGCTCGGGGACGGGCAGTCCGGTCTTTGTCTCAAAGGCCTTGAAATCGCCCATGGGGATCCGCTTTGTGGGGGCGCGCTGGATGGTAATGTCCCGTCCCTCCCAGCAGATGTCCATAGTGCCGGACATAGGAAGCCCCGACCAGGGGGCATATTTGGTTTTGATGGGGAGAATACCGTTTTTCTCCCGCTCGCCGGTATCCACACCGTAGAGCATAGCAACGAGAAAGGCACTCCAAGTGCTTTTGCCCCATTCGTTGGGTCGCGCGAGGATGTTCAGACCGGGATTTAATATGAGGGTCTCGTTTTGGAGCTTGCCGAAGGTGGCAGTCATTTTGTAGATGATCACGGTAAAATTACCTCCTCACCGTCAAGGATCTGCCGGGACAGCTTGGCTGCCAGCGCGAAGAGGGACTTGTCTGCCTCCGGGGCAGCGTCCATATTTTCCTTTAAGAGGGAAAAATACTGGCCGGAAAAGCTGTCACTGCCCACGCCCTGCCAGATGTCCAGCGGCGGCAGGGTCTCGTCACGGAGGGTAAGGCGGGGGAACTGGGAAAACGCTTCCCGCAGGGCGGGTAGATCCGGGTGCTTACTGTGCCCGGTAAGGGTAATGCGGTAATAGTTTTCGTCACCGGCTGCCGGGAGACAGTGGGAGATGGCATCCGCGGCGGTGGTGACCACCGGGGCGGTGTACTCATAAAAGGCGGGCAGTCCCAAGGGAATAAAGCGGTGGCTCTTTTCCTCTGTGTCGTAGATCAGCACACCCTTTTCCTCGTTTTCGCCAAAGTGTCTGCCGTAGGCGCAGCCGGGGTAGGCGCACAGCGTATCCCCGGCGGTAAAGATATCGCCCTTGTGGATATGCCCCAGCGCCAGATAGGAAAGACCGCTGCCTGCGATCTGTTTTTTTGTAATGGGACAGCAGGGAGCATTGGGGGTGATGTCCGCGTGAAGAAGACCGATCTGCAGGCCTTCGCCCTCGGCAGTAAAGCCGGCAAGGAGTCCGGGACAGTCCATAGCCGTATAGCCCGCGCCCCAGATCGTAACGCCGGGAAGGACATATTTTTCCATTTGGGGATTTTTGAAAATATGTACATTATCCGGCCATATTTCCTTGATATACGGGCTTTCGGACGATAAAAAGTCGTGATTTCCCGGTGTGATGAAAACGGGAACAGCCATCTCCTCTAAGGCGCTGCGCAGGATGCGAAAGCTCTGACGGGTATAGGGCCCGTGGAAAATGTCACCGGCAATGAGCACAAGCTCGCATTCTTCCCGACGGCAGATGTCAAGGAGCTTTCCGGGGATGGTCAGTACTTTTTCTTTTAATTCCTCGTAGCCCTGAAGCGGGGCGTCCAAGTGGAGGTCTGCGCAGTGTAATATTTTCATAAGCTTACCCTTTCTGCGGCACGGCAAAGACCGCTTTCGCTGTCGATGGTGAATAGCACCGCCTCCATTTTGGTTTCCCCGTCTGCCCAGCGGTAGCGCTCGGGGAGATCACCCCGGAAGCGGGCGATCGAGAGGTCGGGACGGATGCCAAGGACGGATACCTTGGGCCCGGTCATACCGAGGTCTGTCACATAGCCGGTGCCCTTGGGGAGAATTTGGGCGTCGGCGGTGGGCACGTGGGTGTGGGTGCCCCAAAGGGCGGAAATGCGACCGTCCAGCATATAGCCCATGGCTAACTTTTCGGAGGTGGCTTCTGCATGGAGCTCCACAAGGATGACCTTGGCGGAGATGTTTTTGAGGGCTTTTTCTACCAGCAAGAAGGGGTTATCGGGGGTGTAGTCCATATTGACCCGACCGATCAGGTCAATGACCGCCACCTCACCGATCTTGGTCTCATAAATGCCCACGCCCTCGCCGGGGGTCTGGGGGGCGTAGTTTAAGGGGCGCAGGATCCGGCGGTTGTCCTCCATATAAGGGACGATCTCCCGCTTTTGGAAGGTGTGGTTGCCCAGCGTGATCACATCGGCGCCGGCATCGAAAATGCTTTCTGCCTGATCGGGGGTGATGCCCACCACGGCGGCATTTTCGCCGTTTACTACGGTAAAATCGGCATTTGTTTTGCGAATGAGTTTTCGCAGGTTTTTGCGGATCTCAGAAAGTCCGGGACCGCCCACCACATCACCGACACAAAGCACACGAAAGTCCATAAAAGTTCCTCGATTCTGATTAGATAGAGATAGTATACAACAAAAACAGAATTGTTGCAAGGGAATTGATCGTTGAGCGTTGAGGTGTCCGCGTTGCGGACGGATTAAAAAGGCTCCCCTGTGTAAGGGGAGCTGGCAAAAATCTTTGATTTTTGACTGAGGGGTTGTTGCAAAGCGCAGCGTAATAAATCTCAATGACTGCCGGTGGCAATCATACCACAATTAAGGACAATCCCTCCGACCTCGCTTTGCTCGGCCACCTCCCTTTACACAAGGGAGGCTCTGGTGCTTTTATTTCTGGTATTCGAATTCTAAGTCGTAGATGCTGACGGTGTCGCCGTCTTCGATGCCCATTTCTTCTAAGCGGGCAAACAGGCCGCATTTGCGAAGCTGTAAGTCAAAGTAGTTCCGGGACTCATAGTCATCGAAATTGATGTTGCAGATCATCCGCTCCAGCCAGGTGCCGGAGATGACCCAAGTAGAGCCCTCGTGATCGATCTCGAAGGCGGTGGGATCGCTCGGCAGCTCGATGACCTCCACATATTCCGGCTCGTATACGGTCACCGGAGGCAGGGTGGAGAGCTTGTTTGCTACCACACGCATCAAATTCTTGGTGCCTTGGGTGGTGCCGGCGGAGATCTCATAGAGGGGGAGACCCTTGCTTTCCACATGGGAGCGAAGTCTCTCTAAGTTGTCGCTGTCCGGGGGCAGCAGATCCACCTTGTTGGCAGCTACGATCATGGGACGGTCGGAGAGGTCAACGCTGTAGTTCTCCAGCTCTGCGCAGATGGCGTCAAAGTCCTCCACCGGGTCTCTGTCCTCACTGCCACTTACATCTACCACGTGAATCAGCAATCGGCAGCGGTCAATGTGCCGCAGGAAATCGTGACCCAGACCTGCGCCGTCGGCAGCACCCTCAATGATGCCGGGGATGTCTGCCATAACGAAGGACACGCCCTCGTCTACATAGATGACACCTAAGTTGGGATAGAGCGTAGTAAAGTGGTAATTGGCGATCTTGGGACGGGCGTTGGAGGTGACGGACAGCAGTGTGGACTTGCCCACATTGGGGAAGCCCACTAAGCCTACATCTGCCAAAAGCTTCAGCTCCAGGATGATGTCACGCTCCACACCGGGGAGACCTGCCTTGGCAAAGCGGGGGACCTGCCGGGTGGGGGTGGCAAAATGGTTGTTGCCCCAGCCGCCACGACCGCCCCGGGCGATGCAAAATTCTTCCGTCTCGGACATATCCACGATGACCATATTGGTTTCCGCGTCCCGGACGACGGTGCCCCGGGGGACGAAGATCTCTAAGTTTTCTCCCCGCTTGCCGCTCATATTGCGGCCTTGACCGTTGGCGCCTGCCTGTGCGGCGTACTTGCGCTTATAGCGGAAGTCTAAGAGCGTTGACATATGGTCGTTGATCTTTAAGATGACGCTGCCGCCGTGACCGCCGTCACCGCCATCGGGACCGCCGGAGGCCACATATTTTTCTCTGTGAAAGGCGACTGCACCGTCGCCGCCGCGACCGCCAAGGACGGTAATGCGGACTTTATCGACAAACATTTCCATAATAGCCTCCGTAAGTTAGGATAGAGGCTCCTCTGTGTAAGGGGAGCTGGCAAAAATCTTTGATTTTTGACTGAGGGGTTGACAATCCCTCCGGGTCGCTGTTCGCGACCCACCTCCCTTTACACAAGGGAGGCTTGGGTGCGGAAAAAGAAAAGGCTGCTGCGGGGGCGCAGCAGCCTTCAAGCGTAGTCTTTGTGATTACTGCTTGGCGTAGACAGAGCACTGACGGCGATCCTTGCCCTTGCGCTCGAAACGGACAGTGCCGTCGATCAGAGCGAACAGGGTATCATCGCTGCCGATGCCTACATTCACACCGGGATGAATGTGGGTGCCTCTCTGGCGAACCAGAATGTTGCCGGCCAGAACGAACTGACCGTCTGCACGCTTCACGCCCAGGCGCTTCGCCTCGGAATCACGACCGTTCTTGGTAGAACCGCCGCCCTTATGGTGAGCGAAATACTGAATACCAATTTTCAGCATGGTATTACACCTCCAAAACTTCGATATAATCAGGATAATCGTCCCGCATATTGCAAAGAGTCAGCATCATACCGGCAAGCACTGCCTGCACGGTCTCTTCCTCATCGCAGGAAGCGGGGAGGGTCAGGGTAATGCGGGCATCCGCGTCCTTTACCCGAACCTTGGCCTTGGCACCGCAAATATCATTGATGGTCGCCTCTGCCATGGTGACAACGGCGGAGATGGCTGCGCAGACGATATCTTGTCCGCTTTCGGCATAACCGCTGTGTCCGGAGACGGAGAAGCCGGTGATCCGGTCCTCGTCCATAAAAAACTCGCACTTAGTCATAGTTACCTACAATCTTAGAGAGCGATCTTGGTGATCTCCACCTTGGTGTAAGGCTGACGGTGACCCATCTTCTTCTTCTCGTTCTTCTTAGCCTTGTACTTGAAGACGGTGATCTTCTTTGCCTTGCCGTTCTTCAGAGCCTTAGCCTCGACGGTAGCGCCCTTAACTACGGGAGCGCCGATCTTGGAGTTCTCGCCATCCAGGATCGCCAGGACCTGATCGAACTTTACGGTAGCCTCTGCCTCCACATTCAGCTTCTCGATGTAGATCACATCGCCCTCGCTGACGGTGTACTGCTTGCCACCGGTTACGATAACTGCTTTCATTTCTTTTTCACCTACTTTATATTGTGTAGTCTCGCTATCAGGGGCGGATGGAAATGCCATCGCTTCGTTGCCCATTCAATGCGGCTAACCGATTTTAGCACAGAATTTGCGCGTTGTCAAGAGAAAAATTGAGAATGGACAATGGACAATTGTCAATGAACGAGGGATTGTACCGGGAGATTGCCACAGGCATAAATGCCCTCGCAATGACAACGAAAGATGAGGGTGCGGTGAAAAAGTTATCCACAGAATTTTCCACAGGAAAGAGGGATTTTTCCACAGAGTTTTCCACAAGCAAATATACATTATTCAAAATAGGAGTTACGCTCTGACTTTATATATATCTTTGTATTTATCTTTTACTTTCACTTTAACTTAATCTTATACTTAATCTTAAACTTATACTTATACTTATACTTATACTTATACTTTATCTTGCTGCGCCAAACTGGCTCTCTGCAAGGCGGCGGAAGAGCGCTGTCTGGCTCGGTTTATGATGGGTCGGGCGATGGAAAAAATTGCCAAAACCCCATCTTTTGTTTCCTTTTCGTCGGGCATTTCTCCGTCAAGGGCATAGCGGCAGAGCATTTCGTAGGCTTGCAGCCTTTCGTTTTTCGTTTTCAGCCGCTGGATGCTCTCAAAGAAGGATCGGTAGAATGTAAACTGCTTTCTTTCCATAAGTAAATCTCCTTTTCGGTTATGTTTTACAGCTACATTATACCACATGCCCGGGAAAAAATCTTCCCACTTTTTTCCCATTTTCCTTTCATCAAAAACGCTGAAAAGTGGCTCTGCGTCTACACTTTTGGCACCTCGCGGGAAATGACCGTGTTTTTTTCTTGGTGAAAAGCGGGCGGGAGAGCGGATGGGTAGAATACGGAGATAGAGACTGGACGGACTCGTTTTTTGTTGTTCGCCTCGGTCCAGCCCTCGGCGGCAACGCTCGTCCGCGTTGCATTTAGATCTTCGAGTCCGCAAGTACCAAAAAGAACACCACCCATTCGGGTGGTGTTCTTTTTGGTGGAGACTGGCGGACTCGAACCGTCGACCTCATGCGTGTGAAGCATGCGCTCTAACCAGCTGAGCTAAGCCTCCGAATAGCTTACTTATTGTATCACAGGATTTCAAATTGTCAAGAGACAAAAATAAAATTGACAATGGAAAATGGACAATGGACAATTATGCACCATCGATAGAGGTTGTAGGGGCGGCGCTTCGCCGCCCGCGGGCGATTCGTGAATCGCCCCTACGAGGGGGACGAGGGTGCGGAAAAGAAAAGGCCCCCTTGTGTAAAGGGTAGATTTCCCCGTTAGCGGGGAAAATGTCCGCAACGCGGACAAAAGGGGCGCGGGCCCGGCAGGGCTGTCGAGCGTATGCGAGACTGGGGGATTGATAAAGTAGGATAAATGACAATCCCTCCGTCAAAAATCAGAGATTTTTGCCACCTCCCTTTGCACAAGGGAGGCTTTGGCGGGACGGGAAACCCGTCCCCGACGAGGGGGGACGATGGGAAGAAAAAAACCGGCGATTTTTGGGGAGGGGCGAAAAGTGTAGACGCCGTGCGCCTTTTCGGGATTTTGAAAAAATGAAAATGGGAAAAAAATGGGAAGATTTTTTGGGAAAAGTGTGGTATAATGCTATTGTGGATGATGGGAGTTGACAGTTGACAGTTGACAATTCAGAGTTGAGGTATCACTGCGTGATGGATTTGTAGGGAACGGATCCTTCGACTCCCTTCGGTCGCTCAGGATGACAGTGGGGGAGACGGAATTGACAATTGACAATTCAGAGTTGGAAAACCCTCCCCCCGGGGGGAAGGTGGCTGAACGTAAGTGAAGCCGGATGAGGAACGGCGTGCAGAGTAGGTCTGCACAAATGCGAATACAGAACATTATCGCCCGCATTCCTCACCCGGTTTTTGCGAAGCAAAAACCACCCTCCCCCGGGGGGAGGGGGTTGGGCGCTGCGCGCAGGAGGACAGAGGAAGGACGAGGAAGGACGAAAGAAGGGTGGTTTATTTGGGAAGGCATAAGAAGATTTCAAAAGAGAATATCTTAAACGAATTGGTTGCTGTGGGATTTGCCCGGGTGACCAATTATTTATTTGTGGAGAACGGCGAGATCGTTCTAAAAGACGGCAAAAAGCTGACGCCCAACCAGGCGGCTGCCATCTGTCAGGTGGAAAAGACCGCCTCCGGGGTGAAGGTCAAGTTCTACGACAAATTAAAGGCCCTGGAGCTGCTCGGAAAGGCAGTGGGTCTTTTCGGCGGGGCGGCAATGCCTGACGAGAGCGCCCCGGGACTTATGGAGGCGGTCCTTGCCGCCACCGGAGAGGAGGTTGACCTTTATGACATTCAGCCGCAAACAGATGCTGGCGCTGACCTGGTGGAACAGACCCGGTCTTAAGAATTATGATGCCATTATCTGCGACGGCGCGGTGCGCTCCGGCAAGACCCGGTCTATGGTGGGCGGCTTTTTCCTGTGGAGTATGGCTGTCTTTGATAATCAGGTGTTTGGCATTTGCGGCAAGAGCGTGTCGGCGCTCAGGCGAAACATCATCCTCCAGCTTCCCACTTGGCTGGGACCGCCCTTTGCCGTCACCGAGCATCGGGGGGAGAATAAGCTCACCGTTCGGCTTGGGGACAGGGTAAACACCTACTACCTCTTTGGCGGTCAGGACGAAAGCTCCTATATGACGGTCCAGGGCATTACCCTTGCGGGGGTGCTGCTGGACGAGGCAGCGCTGATGCCAAGGTCCTTTGTGGAGCAGGTCTGCGCCCGGTGCTCTGTGCCGGGCAGCAAAATGTGGTTTAACTGCAACCCGGCTGGGCCGGAGCATTGGTTTTATAAAGAGTGGATCTGCAGGGCAGATAAAAAGAACGCCCTGCATCTCCACTTTACAATGGAAGATAACCCCGGACTGGACAGCGCTATCCGGCAGCGGTATGAGCGGCTTTACCAGGGTGTTTTTTATGACCGCTATGTCCGGGGCATCTGGTGCGCGGCTGAGGGGCTTATCTATGATTTTCGCCCGGAGAAGCATATTACCGCGTCCATCCCCGAGGGAAAATACTACATATCTGTAGACTACGGCACACAAAATCCCTTCTCTGCCGGGCTTTGGTGCGTGGGGGACGGTAGGGCGGTTCGTGTCCGGGAGTATTACTATAATGGGCGGGAAAAGGGAAGAAGCCTTACCGATGAGGAGTACTACCGGGCGATCCTGCGCTTAGCCGGGGACAAGCCGGTACAGCAGATCGTCGTTGACCCCTCGGCGGCATCGTTTATTACGCTGATCCGCAGATATGGGCATTTTTCTGTGCGCCGGGCGAAAAATAAGGTGCTGCCGGGGATCCAGACGGTGGCATCTTTTTTGGAGCGTGGGGTGCTGCAGTTTACCGAGGAATGCAGGGATACCATCCGGGAGTTTTCGCTTTATGTCTGGGAGGAGGGGAAGGATGCGCCGGTAAAGGAGAACGACCACGCCATGGATGATATTCGGTATTTTTGCACGACAGTATTAGGCAGGAAAGCCTCCCCTGTGTAAGGGGAGGTGTCGACCGATCAGGTCGACGGAGGGGTTGACAATCCCCCAGTCAAAAATCAGAGATTTTTGACAGCCCCCTTTACACAAGGGGGCCTTTGGTGCGGTGGAAAAATGAAAGTGAGGTATAAAAATGAGCATCTATCAGTATGAGACCGCCTTTGGGGCGGCGGACAAGACCTCCCGGAAAATGCGGCAGGCAATGGAGGATTGGGAGGCACTTTATTACGGCACGGGGGAGGGAGATCCCTGTCAGCGCATTGCCTACACGGTGGTAAGTAAGTTAGTGTCTGCCATTTTCGGGGAGTGTCAGGTGACCTGTGACCCGGCGCTGCTGCCCCTGACCCGGATGGGGCGGGAGGCAATGCAAAAGCTCCTGATGAGCGGCGAATGTTATATAAAGCCCTGTCCCACCGAGACAGGGTTTTCTTATACCCTTGTGCCAAGGCAGAATGTACTGGTCTTCGGCAGAGATGCCGACGGCAGACCCTCGGACATCGGCACAGCGGAAAAAAGTGTCTACGGCAAGCACCACTACACTCTGTTGGAGCGGCGCACCGTAGAGGGAGACAGCTTAGTCATTCAAAATACCCTTTACCGCTCCACCGATGGGGACACCCTTGGCGCGCCTGTCTCCCTTTCCGGCCATCCCCTTTACGAGGGACTGGCGGAAAAGTACCGCTTTGAGGAGCTTCCCGGCTTGGGACTGATACAGATGAAGGTACCCATCTTAAACTGCGTGGACGGCTCCCACGACGGCGTTGCGATCTTTGCCCCGGCGATCGATCTCATTCGCAACATCGACAAAAATGAGGAACAGCTTTGCGGGGAGTTTACAAGGGGCGAGAGCCGTGTGTTTGCCTCCGCGGATCTTATCGACGGAGAAAAAGGGCTTTCCGATCACCTCTTTGTGGGACTGGATGAGGGTCCGGAAAATGTGGGGATTACCGTGTTTTCTCCTAAGCTGAGAGAAGAATCTTACCTTGCCCGGAAGCAGGAATACCTCAGAAATGTGGAGAGCATCATCGGTCTGCGCCGGGGTATGCTCAGCGATGCCCAAATTGAAGACCGCACCGCCACCGAGATCACCTCCAGCGCGGCGGATTTTAATTTGCTGGTCATCTCCTGTCAGCAGGTTTGGGAGCAGGCGGCGCGGGAGACGGCTGTCCTGTGTAATCTGCTTTCCCGGATGTACCGCCTGCCGAAGGTCAGCGAGGAGGTAGTTTTCGACTGGGGCAACGGTGTGCTTTTCGATGAGGATAAGACCTGGGCGGAGTATATGGAGATGGTGAAGGCCGGGCTCATCGCCCCGGAGGTGGCGCTGGGCTGGCGGTTTAATATGCCCTGCGAGACGGAAGAAGAACGGGCGGAGATAAAGAGGAAGTATATGATAGCGGAAAAAGCCTCCCCTGTGTAAGGGGTAAGCGAAGCGCAGTCGCGGTAGTGAATGACAGTCCGGCGGACTGTCAGAGCCGCGACCGGCTCGCCCGCAGGCGAGGTGAGCAAAATCTTTGATTTTGCTCGGAGGGGTTGTTGCAAAGCGCAGTGAAATAAATCTCAATGGTTTTCGATGACAATCCCCCAGTCAAAAATCAAAGATTTTTGACAGCCCCCTTTACACAAGGGGGCCTTTGGTGCGGAAGGAAAATTCGATGAAGCGACCATCGTAAAAAAGCGTAGAAAGGAGTTTTATATGAAGCGAGAATTTTTACAGAATCTGTCGGTGGGGGAGATGTCGCTCACAAAAGAGGTCATCGACGCCATTATGGCAGAAAACGGCAGGGACATCGAAAAAATAAAGGGCGAAAATATGTCCCTGTTGGCGGAAAAGGAGACCTGGGAGGAAACTGTGCGGCAGATGCGTGAAAGCCACGAGACGGCACTGCGGCAGCTTACATTTTCTCACCGCTTGGAAAATGCCATCCGCGGCGCAAGGGGCAAAAATGAGAAAGCCATCTGCGCCCTGCTGGATATGGAGGCGCTCCAAAACGGTGCGGAAGGGGACGTTACGGCGGCTGTGGAAAAGCTCCGCGAGGAAGCACCCTATCTCTTTGAAAGAAAGGAATTACCGCCCCTGTTCGCCCGGGGCACAGGCGAGGCAACGCCCCGTCAGGAAGAAGAGCCGGTGACACTTGCCGGCGCACTGAAACAACGCTTTATGAAGGAAAGGAAGTAAAAAATTATGGCAATTACATTACAGGAAGCAAAGGTCGGCATGGCCGACAAGGTCGATCAGCAGGTTATCGATATGTTCCGCCGCAGCAGCTTGCTGCTGGACAATATGGTGTTTGACAACGCCATCTCTCCCGGCACCGGCGGCAGTACCCTGACCTACGGCTACATCCAGCTCAAGTCCCCCTCCACCGCGTCTACCCGTACCGTGGGCGGTGAGTACACACCCGGCGAGGCAAAGAAGGAAAAGAAGACTACCTCCGCCATCATTATGGGCGGCGCGTTCCAGATGGACCGTGTGATCCAGTCCACCTCCGGCGCGGCCGACGAGCTGGCATTTCAGGCGGAGCAGAAAATTAAGGCCACCGCAAACTATTTCCACAATTTGGTCATCAACGGCTCTACCGGCAATGAGGAGGGCTTCGTCGGCGGTACTTTCGACGGTCTGCGAAAGCTCCTTTCCGGTACACAGAACGAGCTTTCCTCTCAGGTTTCTCTCAAGACCTCTCAGGAGCTGGACGCAAACTACAACGCCTTCTTAGATGAGATGGACGGCTTCCTCAGCGTTCTCGACGGTACGCCCAGCCTGCTGCTGATGAACCGCTCTATGCTCGTCAAGCTTCGCGCCATCGCCCGCCGCGCCGGCTACTATGAGCGAAAGACCGATGATTTCGGCCGCACCGTGGAGACCTACGCCGGCGTACCTATGGTGGATATGGGTCAGTACTTTGACGGCGAAAATCTGAAGGATGTCATCGAGACCAAGGACGGCAAGACTGCCATTTACGCCGTTTCTCTGGGTCTGGACGGCTTCCACGGCATCTCCCCGCTGGGCAGCGGCGTGATCCAGTCCTATATGCCCGACCTGACCGCCCCCGGCGCAATTAAGACCGGTGAGGTGGAGCTGGTGGCAGGCGTGGCGCTGAAGAATACCCTGAAGGCGGCTGTGCTGGGCGGCATCGCCATCGCTTAAATGGGGGCGCTGCCGATGCTTACTTATGAATTTTACACAGACAGCTATTTTGGCAGCTCCATACCGGAGGCTGCCTTTCCCCATATCGCCGCCCGGGCAGAGGCAGCGCTCTCTAAAATGAAGCGCATTTACCGTGTGGAGTCCACCGGTGCGCTGTCGGAGAGGATGGCGCTGTGCGCCATGGCAGAGACGATTTATGATGCCTCCCGGCGGCATAGCGGTATTTCTCAGGTGCGGATGGGGGAGATGACGGTCTCTTATCGGGATTCCAAGGCACTGTCCCGGGAGCTGGTGGGCAAGGCTTCCATGTATTTAGACCTGTACCGGGGGGTGACGGTATGATGGATTATCCCCTGTGTAATCAGACCGTCACCGTCTACCGAAAGGTGGGGGAGGAGATCCACCGCTATGAGTATCCGGACTGTCATTTGCAAAAAAAGGTGGTTTTGGTGCGGGATGATCTCGGCACCTTCTTAAAATGGGAGTTCCTTCTGATCGTGCCCGATGATCGGCAGGTAATGGCAGGCGACCGGGTGGTGGAAGGTCGGGGCAAGGTCGTGCGGTCCTGGCAGGAGCTCAATGGCGCAATGTCGGTGGCATATGCAAAGCCCTATATACTCGATGGGAAAATCGTCCATTGGGAAGCGGGCAGCTAAAATTAATAATTACAAATTATAAATTGCGCCGTCGTAAGTGGGTGTAGGGAATGCATTTATGCATTCCACATCCCGTTAAGCAGCGTGGCGGAACGGATAAATCCGTTCCCTACGAGGTGGAAGGGAGGAGAAATTGTGACAGAATTAGAGAGAATGCGGGAGTTTTTGCTATCCTATCCCGCTTGGGAGGAAGGGAAGCTCCTGTATATCGACCGGTGTGATGGGGGAGAAAACGGCCTCTTTCCCCAGGGCGCGGAGGAAATTTCCCGGAAAAGAGATGTGCTGGGAAATACAAAGGTACACTGCCGTCTGCGCTTTATGCTCTACCGTTCGGCTTCTGAGCGGGAGAGCGATGCGGCGTGGCTGCTCCAATTCCAAAAATGGCTGGCGCAGATGAGCATTGGGGGAAAGACCCCCATTTTTGGGGATGTGCCGGCTGAGGAGCGGCTTCGGTCAGAAAAGGGACAGCTAAGCAAGCGCCGTGGAAACGACGCACTTTATGCCGTGACCATCACGGCGGAATTTACGAAAATCTATCAGGAGGATACATATGGCGAAAATTGAAAGAAAGTATTTTGCCCATTTTCTCAATACCGCAAGATCGGATGCGGCGAGCAGCTATGAACGGCTGGGCAAGGACTTAGAGGAGTATAAGGTAGAGATGTCTGCCAAGGTGGAGCGAAAGACCAACATCTTCGGTAAGCAGTCGGTGGTTATCTCCGGCTATGAAAAGACCGCGGCGGTAGAGCCTTACTACGCAGAGCCGGGCACCGGACTTTATGCGCGGCTGCAGGAGATCATCGACGACGGTCTTATTCTGGAGGATCTGCGGACGGATCTTGTGGAGGTAAAGCTCTGGGATATGCAGAAGGACGGCAGCTATCCTGCGGTGCGGGAGGAGTGCTACATCGAGGTCAGCAGCTACGGCGGCGATACCTCCGGCTATCAGATCCCCTTTACCCTCCATTTTACAGGCAATAAGGTAAAGGGTACCTTCCATCCCGGCACCAAGACCTTTACCATCGTCTAAGGAGGAAATATGGAAAAGCTGCAGTTTGATTGCGGTGTCCGCACCTTTCGGGTAAACGGCGGGGAAAGTCTCCGCTTTAATCCGGCAGATCCCAATCTCTATGCCCGGCTCCAGTCTGCCGGGGAGAGGCTGGCGGACATCCAAAAGGAAATGGGGGGCGACGATGTGCCCAAAATGCTCTGGGAGGCGGACAAAAAGCTGAAGGGCCTTTTGTGCGAGGTCTTTCCCGGCAACGATATGGAAAAGCTTTTTGCGGGGGTCAATCTGCTGGCGCCCACCAAAAGCGGCAAGACCGTCTTTGAAAACTTTATGGAAGCGCTGGAGCCGATTTTGACGGCAGGCGCGGAGGAATGTGCCAAGCGCATCGTAGGAGAGAGCAATGCTTGACCCTTGGTTTTTGCCTACAACCGCGAAAATCGGGGGCAGGGAATATAAGCTCCGGTGCGACTTTCGCAATATCCTTCGGATCTTTTCCTATATGAGTGACCCGGATCTTCCCGATGTGATCCGCTGGCAGATCGCCCTGCAGCTTTTCTACGAGGGAGAGATCCTCCCCAAAGACCGCCCCGAGGCAATAGCGTATTTTTCCCAGTTTATTTCCTGCGGCAAAGGGGAGACGGAAAAGCCGTCTCCCCGGCTGCTTTGCTGGCAGCAGGATGGGCAGATCATCATCGGGGAAGTGAATCGGGTGGCAGGCTGTGAGATCCGGGAGAAGAAGTTTCTCCATTGGTGGACCTTCCTTTCCTATTTCCACGCCATCGGCGAGGGGCAGCTTTCCTTTATCGTGTCGCTGCGGGAGAAAAAGCGCCGGGGCGAGAAGCTCAGTGACTGGGAGCAGCGGTACTATCAGGAAAACCGGGACACGGTGGAGTTGAAGGAACGCTATTCCAAGGCGGAAATGGCAGAGAGGGAGAGATTGCAGAGGATGCTGTCGTAAGCACCATCAAAAACGGTGTCATTCTGAGCGGAGGGCGATAGCCCGGAGTCGAAGAATCCGTTCTCTTTTCTGGGGAAACGGATCCTTCGACGCGCTACGCTTGCTCAGGATGACAGGGGCAGTAGATAATTGTCAATTATCAAATATCCATTATCCATTCATAAATGAAAGGCAGGTGAAGCTATGAAAAAACAAAATGATGTGATCTATGAAATTCAATTTGATACCTTTACCTTTGAGGAGATCGTGGTGGCGGCAACGGCGGTGGCAAAGGCCATTTCCGCCATCGGTCTGGCGCTGAACCGTGTGCTGGGCAAGGTCACCAACACGGTCCAGACCATCCACCGGGATACCCGAAAGACCTTGGCGGATTTCGATAAGCTCAGCAAATTGGGTAATTGGCAGACCGGCACGGTCACCACCGAGACCACCCGGGAGGAAATTACCGGGCTCGAGCAGATGGTGGACAAGATGGTCGCGTCCCTGCGTGGCTCGCTGGGAGAATTTGTCGCCACAGTGGGCGAAAAGCTCAAGGAATTTACCGGCTGGGATGCAGGCGGTATCACACTGGGACTGGGGAAAATCATCACCGGCGTGGGCGCGGTGCAGGCGCTGCTGCGGGGGGATATGTCCATGGCCCTCTGGCTGGGACTTGCCAACACCGCCTTTACGGCAGCCGAAGACCGGATGGGCACCTTTATCGGGGTGCTGACCAATGTGAGCAAGGCCTTTTCCGGTGTGGGGTCTATTTCCAGCCGGGTGTGGAGCGGTATTTCCGCCGTGTGGGGCGGTGTGGGTCTTTGGTTTTCCAAGATGCTCTTTAACCCCCTGGAGGGTGGATTTAAGACCACCGCCAATGTGATCATCGGCATTTTTAATGCGCTGATGTCAGCGGTGACCTTTGCCACCAACGGACTGGGGGATATCTTTAATAAGATGACCTTCTCCGTGCCTGACTGGGTGCCGGGCATCGGCGGCAAAAAGTTCGGCTTTTCCATTCCCAGCTTCTTATCCCCAAAGATCCCCTTTCTTGCCCAGGGCGCGGTGCTGCCGGCAAACAAGCCTTTCCTTGCAATGGTAGGCGACCAAAGACACGGCACCAATATCGAAGCACCCCTTTCTACCATTTCCGAGGCGGTTTCTCTTGTGATGGACGACCATACCAATGCCTTGCTTTCCGGTATGGAGGCGTCCGTGGGCATCCAGAGGGAAATTTTGGAGGCGGTGCTGGGCATCCGCATCGGCGACGAGACCATCGCCCACGCCAGCGAACGGTATTACCGGAAAATGGCAATGGCAGGGGGAAGAAATTGACAATTGACAATGGACAATTGACAATTACGCACCATCGAAAGCGCGTGTCATTCTGAGCAAGCGAAGCGCGTCGAAGAATCCGTTTTCTTTTTTGAGGGACGGATCCTTCGACTCCGTTTCACTCCGCTCAGGATGACAGAGGAAGGACGAGGATGCGGTGGATAAAAGCAAAGGAGAGGATCTATGAATGAACTGAGCTATTTATATGCCATAGACGGCAGATTTTTACTGACCCCCGATGCGGGGGTGCAGATGCAGTTTACGGATTTGGATGACGGCGAGTCGGGCAGAGATGAAAGGGGCTATATGCACCGAAAGGTGCTGCGCCATAAGGTCAAAAAGTGGCAGTTTTGCTACGGGGTGCTTTCTCAGGAGGAATACCGCTATATGCGCAGTGTTCTTTCTGCCGGCGGCGCATTCCGGTTTTCCTATCCTGACCCGGACGACCCCAGCCGGACAGCGGAGACCACAGCCTATTTATCCGAGTACGGCATCGTCTGGCAATGTGCCAAAAGCGGACTTTACCGGAATCTTAAATTTGATGTTATCGAGTGTTAGGAGGGTGTATGCACAAGATCATTCTATCTGACGGCGCAGTCCTCTCCTCCGGCGCGGAAGGCGCTGCCATCAAAAGGGTGACGGTGACGAAAAGCGTCTGCACCGCCGGGGAGCTGACGGTGGGCACGGTCTGCGCGGCGGTGGCAGAAATCGAAATTATGGACACCGCCGGGGTCTGTCCTATAGGGGCGGGGGAGGAATTTTCCCTTTATCGGGAGGACACCCTTTTGGGCGTGTTCACCGTGGAGACACCGAAGCGGCTTTCTGCTACCCAGTTTCAGCTGACCGCCTATGACCCGGTGGCAAGGCTAGATAGGAATTTGGACGACTGGCTGCAAGGCCTTACCGGCTGGCCTTATCCTCTGCGGGATTTTGCCGGTATGGTCTGCGGAGAGTGCGGCAACACCTTGGAGACGGAAAGCCTGCCGGATACTGCCCTTTCCGTGCCTGCCATCGTGGGCAGCGGCATTACCGGCAGACGGCTGCTGAGCTGGATGGGAGAGGCGATGGGCTGTTTCCTCCGGGCAAAGCCTGCGGGCGAGCTGGAATTTTCGTGGTACACCCCAAGCAACACCGAAATCGGCACGGACGATGTCCCTATTTTCGGCGGCACGCTCCAATATGAAGACTATGAGACCGCAGGTATAGACTGCGTGGTCATCCGCAAGACCCAGACCGATGTGGGCATTTCCTACCCGGAGAAAGGAGGAAATCCCTACATTATCGAGGGAAATCCCATCCTAACCGGGGGAGAGGGAGATAGGGAGATCGCCCGGCAGCTCTATGCGCGGCTGAGGGATCTTTCCTACTGTCCCTTCTCTGCAGAGATACCGGTGGGCACTGCCCAGCCGGGGCAGTATGTAACCGTCCACACCCCCGAGGGGAAGACCTTTTCCTCTCTCCTTATGACGGTGGAAGGGAAAAACGGCAGAGAGAAAATAGGCAGTACCGGCAGCCGGAATCGCAGCAGCGTGACTGCCCAAACGGACTTTCGTCTCGGCGCCTTGTCAGGGAGAATTATGACCCTCCAGACAGACCTTGACGGCATCCGGGCAGAAAACCGGGACGGAGAGGGCAAAGCCGCCGCGCTCCAGCTTTCCGTGGACAGTCTCCGGGCGGAAATATCCCGGCAGGCAGGCGTCACCGAGGGGCTTAAGACCTCTGTCACTCAAATGGTGCAAACTGCGGACAGTCTGAAGCTGGACATCCGGTCGGTAAAGGAAAACGGCACGGAAAAGGTGACCACCTCCACCGGCTATACCTTCGACGAGACAGGGCTTCATATCCGTAAGGATGGGCAGGAGATGGAAAACCGGCTGGATCATACGGGTATGTATGTCCACCGCAGCGGAGAGACCATATTACGGGCAGACGCGTCCGGTGTCCTTGCCACCGATGTGCAGGTGCGCAATTACTTAAATGTAGGCGAGCACGCCCGTTTCCAAGACTATGACGGCGGCACCGGGTGTTTTTATTTATAACGCCGCAACCCAAATCCCTTCCCCCGGGGGGAAGGTGGCTGAACGCAAGTGAAGCCGGATGAGGAACGGCGTGCAGTGTAGGTCTGCACAAATGCGAATACAGAACATTACCGCCCGCATTCCTCACCCGGTTTTCGCTTCGCAAAAACCACCCTCCCCCCGGGGGAGGGAATATACAAAGGAGAAAACCTATGTCCTTACAAACGAAAACCTTTACCTACGGCGGGCTTCACAGCACCGCCGCAAGATATTATCGGACGGAGCTTACTCTTACGGAGGAATCGGTTTCTCCTACGGAAAACTGCTCCGTCCTTTCCTACAAGCTGACCCTTTACTCCGGCAATACCCGGCTCTCCCAATGGCGCACCGGGGCAAAAATTATCCTGAACGGAAAAACCTATGTCCACCGGGACGGTACGCATTACGATAACCAAATCAGCATTGCGCCCCAAAGCAGCCTGATACTTTGCGAGGGACAGCTGAAAGTCCCCCACGAAAGTGACGGCACAGGCCAGCTTTCCGTTTCCTTTTCCGTCTACCATCCCACCACCGCCGACTATACCCCCGGTAATTTTACTTACAGCGGCGGGGAAATGACCCTGACCCCGGCTTTGCAGATCTCTACGGTTGGCGCCACCGATGCCTACATCGGCGGCACGGCGCTGCTGGCGGTGAGCCGCAAAAAGAGCAGTCACAGCCACTCCCTGCGCTATCAGATAGGCAGCCTTTCCGGCTGGCTTGGCAGCGACGGACAAATGGCAGATACCGAGCAGGTGATGGAAAGCCTTTCCCTTGCCTTTCCCATCCCGGAAAGCTTCTATGAGGGGATCACCTCCGGCAGCACCGGGGTTTGCTATCTCTATTGCCGTACCTATGAAGACGGTCATTTTTTAGGCGAGACGGAGAGCCATTTTACGGTCATGACCCGGAGCAGCGACTGCGCACCGGATCTGGAAGGCGGCGTTTTGGACATCAATCCCAAAACGCTGGCGCTTACCGGAGATGCCCATATTTTGGTGCGGTATGCCTCCACCGCCGAGTGTACCCTGACCCCTATCCTCCAAAAGGGTGCGGAGGTGAAAAGCACCGCCATCGAGGGCGTGCCCGGTGACTATCTGCTTTTTGAAAAGACAGAAAAGGACCGCTACCGCTTTACCCTCACCGACAGCCGTGGCTATACCGTTGGCAAGGAGGTGGCGGTGACCTTACTACCCTACCGAAAGCCCACCGCCAATGCCACCGCCATCCGTCCCGATCCTACTGACGGAACTGTACAGCTGACTGTCCGGGGCAGCTGCTATACCGGCAGCTTTGGTCTTGCAGACAACTGCCTGACGGTGACCTGCTACTTGCCTGACGGCAGCGAGGTAACGGCGATCCCCGAAATAGGGGAGGACAGCTACACGGCGGTTTTTCAGCTAACCGGCTTTGACCATCGCAGTACCCATAAGCTGACCGTCACCGTAGGGGATCTGCTCTATGGGGTGGATGCAAAAGTGACGGTGCAAAAGGGCATTCCGGTGTTTCACTGGAAGGAGGACGGCTTTTTCGTCAATGTGCCGTCTGCCATAAACGGTGTCCATATGGCAGCCGCGACCCCGAAAGAAAATGCCATCCGTCTGTTTGCCCCATCCGGGGTATTTGTTGCCGGCAGCGGACTGTACGGTCTTGCAGACTACAGCGGCTGGCAGGGAACAGGAGAGGTGACGGTGACAACGGAAGAAAATGGCGACATTACCCTTAGTCTTCCGGAGTATACCGGGACACTTCTGCTCTTTTCCCCGGCAGAAATTACAGTAAAGGAAGAGGAAGAATGAAAGAAAAGCTATGTATTTTATCCGGTGCGCTGGGTGGCGGTCTTGCCTTTTTGTTCGGACCCTGGACCAGCGATCTCGGCGCGCTGACGGTGTGTATGGCGGTAGACCTGCTGTCGGGCATTGCGGTGGCGCTGCTGTTTCATAAAAGCAAAAAGACCCCTACCGGGGCTTACAGCTCCGCCTACGGCTTCAAGGGCCTTTGCAAAAAGGCGATGCTCCTTTCGGTGGTGGCCGTGGGGCATCAGATGGATGTGGTGCTGGGAACGGGATATATCCGCACCGCCCTGTGCGTGGGCTTTCTCAGCAATGAGATCCTCTCCATCACGGAAAACGCAGGACTGATGGGCATTCCGCTGCCAAAGGCAATGACCCGGGCGCTGGATGTACTTAAAAGCAAGGAGGAAGAAAAGTGAATGTAATCAAAAAGCTTACGGTGGATCTCGTCCGAAAGGGCATCCCCCAGACGGTGGAGCTAATTCAGGGGGACAGCGCGGTGGCGTTTTGTGTGACACTTCTGTGCGATGGCAGTCCTTGGGAAATCCCCCAAAATGCGGCGGTGCTGCTGCGTTATAAAAACGGAAATGCAGGCGGAGAATATGACACCCTCCCCGACGGCAAGGTCGCCTATGGGATCTCCGGGAACACCCTCACGGTCTATCTTGCTCCGGCAGTCTGCTCCATGGCAGGGCAGACCGATTTTCAGGTGGTGATCTACGCAGGCGACCGGCAGAAATCTACCTTCCGCATCCCCCTTTTCGTTCAGGGCGAGGTGTCGGGAAGTGAGGAGCCCCAGAGCTACACGAATCTGACCCAGTGGCTTTTGCAGTACGGTGGCGGCAGCGACGCGACGCCCCTTTTACAGGGCATCCGTTCGGAACTGGAAACGCTTTCCGACCGGGTGACCGCGTTGGAAGATCTGCCGGTCTATGCGGGGGAGATGGAGGATGTATGAGTGATCTATACATTACCGTCAGCGGCACCAAGCGGCTGCTGACCGCCGGAAAACGGCACGATAAGAATATCGTGGTGGAAGCCTCCGGCGGTGACGGACATTATGATGCTTTTTGGGATGCATTTCAAGAAAACGGCAACCGCCGGAAATACAACTGGGCATTTTATGGCACGAACTGGATCGATGCGTGCTATGCGCCTAAGTACGATATTATTATCGAGGGTGCAGCAACCAATGCCTTTGCGCAGACCGGCATTACAGATACGAAGGTGACCATTGATATTTCGGGTGCCACCAATACTACCGGCCTGTTCAGCAACTCCGCTGCCGTGGCGACCATTCGCAAGCTGAAGGTGTCGGAAAGCACGCCTTTTACAGTGAACACATTTGACTGGACAACTGCGCTGACAGATATCACCATTGAGGGAACCATCGGAAACAGCATAGCCTTCCCTAATTCCAACAAACTGACAACGGCGTCTGTCCAGTCCGTCATCGACCATTTGAAGGACCTCAGCGGCGCGGCATCCCAAACCCTTACCCTTCACGCAGCGGTTGGCGGTAGCTTGACGGACGCGCAGAAAGCAGCCATTACCGCCAAAAACTGGACGCTGGTGTATTAGAATGCATGCGCCGTCCACGTGAAAATCCCTTCCCCCGGGGGGAAGGTGGCTGAACGCAAGTGAAGCCGGATGAGGAATGCGGGCGGTAATGTTCTGTATTTACATATGTGCAGACCTATACTGCACACCGTTCCTCACCCGTCTTTTGCTCGTTCCTCGCAAAATCCACCCCCTTCCCGGGAGAGGGGATCGGCAAGCATACAAACAACAAGGAGGAAATCTATGAAAAAGGAGACCCTGACCCAGATCATCCTCACGGCAGAGGATGGCAAATACTTATATGACGGCAATACCTACGGAAAGACTGTGGTGCTGCCCGTAAACGCAGATACGACTCTTTGGCAGGAGATCGAAGAAAAGGATCTGCCCAAGGAGGAAAAGGATGCGTGATCTGTCTGCTGCGGCAGTCTTTGCCGCCCAAGGCTTTCTCGGCTGCAGCGAAAAGGACGGCAGCCACAAGAAGATCATCGACCTTTATAACAGCCAAGAAAAGCTGCCCCGGGGCTATGGGGTAAAATATACCGATGCCTGGTGTGCCGCCTTTGTCTCTGCCATCGGCGTAAAGCTGGGCATTTCCCATATCCTGCTGCCGGAGTGCGGAGTAGGGGATATGGTCGCCCTCTATAAAAAAGAAAACCGCTTCCGCAGTCCCAAAAACCACACACCCAAGCCCGGCGAGCTTATCGTCTACGACTGGAGCGGGGACGGCAGGGGAGACCACATCGGCATCGTAGAAGCCTATGAAAAGGGCAAGCTCACCGTCATCGAGGGGAATTATAAAGACAGCGTAGGCAGGCGTGAGGTAACGAAAAGCAGCAAGCATATCCTCGGCTACTGCCTGCCGGACTATGAAAGCTACAGCGGCAAAATCGATACGGTAGGAAAAGTACAGCAGTATCTGAATTTCACCTATGGCGCAAAGCTTACCGTGGACGGCATTGCCGGTCCGAAAACAAAAAAGGCTCTGCTTGCAGGACTGCAAACAGAGTGGAAAATTGACCCGGACGGGATATTTGGTCCCATCACCGCCCGGGCGGCAAACAAAAATGTAGTGGGAAAAGGCTGCTGCAGCGAGACGGTAAGACTTTTGCAAATGCTGCTCCTTTGCGCCGGCTACAAGCTTACCGCCGACGGCATCTTCGGCAGCAAAACGGAAAACGCCTTGGTTGCATTCCAAAAGAAGGTATCCCTCGCCCCCGATGGATTGGCAGGGAAGAACACCTTCAAAAAATTGACAATGGACAATTGACAGTTACGCACTATCGAAGGAGATGGTAGGGGCGGCGCCATCAAAAGGGGGCGCAGTGTGGGGTAGTACGGAGAAAAAAGCCTCCCCTGTGTAAGGGGAGGTGGCAAAAATCTTTGATTTTTGACGGAGGGGTTGTCAATCCCCCACCGCTTTGCGGAGCCCCCTTTACACAAGGGGGCCTTTGATCTGTCTTATTTCGCAAAGCTGAGGAATTTTTCTGCGTCCAATTTATCGCACTTTTCGATAAACGTGGCAAGCTCGGCGGCAATGATTTTCGCACCGCCTGCGCTGTTACTTTCAATGTTCAGCGGCAGCAGGGGATCGTGAAGACTAAGCCGCAGCAAGAACCAGCCGTCACCGTGCTCTTTGTCCAGATTCACACGGATACCCTCAAAGTTACTGGGGGCAACAGACCAGCCGGGCTGGGTGGCTGCATAGGCAGTCAGCTCGTCAATGACGCTTTGACCGTAGGCCTTAAAGTCGTCGAGCAGAATGTTCATCCGGAATTCCACGCTCTCCTTAGGCTCGGCGAGGGAGGAAATGAGAGACTGGAGTGTATAGCCCGCTTTCTTGCCCCGGGCAAGCTCAATTAAGAGCTTTGTGACGATGTACGCGCCGTCGTCCAAGAAATAATTCTCCTTAAACGCACCGTGACCGGAGGTCTCGATGGCAAGCTGGCTGTCCTGACCCTGATTGTTCAGGCGAATGGACTCGTTAATGACATTGCGGTAGCCGCGCTTAAACCGGTGGTGCACGCCGCCCTTTTCGGCAATAAAATCGGCAAGACCGGTGGAGGTGATGGAGTCGGTAACGATGGTAGTGCCGGGGTGCTCCCGAAGAAGAATGGCGCTAAGCATTGCGATGATGCGGTTGCGGTTTAATTCGCTGCCGTCGGAAAGCACTGCGCCTGCCCGGTCCACATCGGTGTCAAAGATGATGCCAAGATCGGCATTCGTCTCCCGGACTGCCTCCATAATGCTCTCCATAGCTTCCTTATCCTCGGGATTGGGGATATGGTTGGGGAAGCTGCCATCGGGGTCTAAGTAGCGGCTGCCGTCGGTATTTGCGCCCAAAGGCTTCAGCACTTTATCTGCATAGAAGCCGCCGGCACCGTTGCCCGCATCCAGAACGATACGGAAGCCGGCAAGGGGTTTTTCCTCTCCGGTAGCGGCGCGGATCTTGTTCGCAAGAATACTTGCGTAGGTGTCCATAAATTCGCCGGCTTCCACAGTCCCGGCAGGAAGACCGGTCTGCTGCGTGCCCGCGGCATAGGCGAGGATTTCCTTAATGTCAGCGCTCTCCAAGCCGCCGTTTTCGGTGAAGAACTTAAAGCCGTTGCGGTTAAAGGGCAGGTGGCTGGCGGTGATCATCACCGTGCCGTCAAAGCGGTAGCCCTCGGTGACGGTGGCCATAAACATAGCGGGCGTGCTTGCCATAGAGAAATCGGTGACAGAAAGACCGCACTTTGCCATTTCCTCGCAGAGCCAGCCGGAAAGAGCCGGGCCGGACAGCCGGGAGTCCCGACCCACGGCAACACGCAGGTTATGCTTACCGGTCTTTTTGATCAACCAAAGGGCAAAGCCCCGGGCGATATTGCGGGTGACTTCCTCCGTCAGATTTACGCTCTGTCCGGCAATCCCCTCCAGGGCAACGCCCCGGATATCGCTTCCGTTTTGCAGTTTTTTGTAGTCCATATGTATAGCCTCCTTGGTGGGAATATTCTCTATTTGCATCATAGCACATAAATGCGCAATAAGCAAATAAAAAAATGACAGTTGATAGTTGACAGCAACCCTCCCCTTTGGGGTGGTGCTCCGCGCAGCGAATCAAAATCTCAATGATTGCCGGTGGCAATCATACCTCAAAAATGGGGGGGACCGCGTAGCGGTGGGTGAGGTTTTTATACCTCATCCGACCTCGCTTGCGCTCGGCCACCTTCCCCAAAGGGGAAGGTTAATTCTCAACTCTCAATTCTCAATTCTCAATTGACATCTCCTGCGGAATATTCTATAATGTTAGGAGAAAAATCGGCGAGTATCGCCTTTTACGCAAAAAGGAGGTAAAACTATGAGAAAATATCTATCTGCCATCCTCATTTTAATGGTAGCGTTGCTGCTGATCGTAGGCTGTGACAGCGAAGGTCACGAGCTTGTAAAGACCGAAGCCAAGGCGCCTACCTGCACCGAGGACGGTCATACGGCCTACTGGACCTGCGTTAGCTGCAGCAAGGTCTTTGCGGATGCAGACGGCACCAAGGAGATCTCCGTCTTTGATACCTTCCTCTCCAGTCTGGGGCACAGAAATGCGGAGGACGACGGCACCTGCCTGACGGAGCTGAAATGCACCCGCTGTGACGAGGTGGTTATTCCTGCCCAGACTGCCCATATCCCCAATGAGGTCACCGACTGCACCCTGACCGTTCTGTGCAGGAACTGCCCCACGGTGCTGATCCTCGGTCGTGACGATCACGAAAGCGGCACCGCCACCTGCGTGACGCCTGCCAAGTGTATCCATTGCGGTATGGAGACCGGAGAGCTGGACCCCGATAACCACGCCCAGGCACCTACATACAGCATCGACAAAAGCATGCACACCGGCAGCTATCCCTGCTGCGGTAAGGTATTTGAGGATAAAACGCCCCATAGCTTTATGGAGGGCTTCTGCGTCTGCGGTATCCGTCAGACCCACGAGAACACCGTCACCGTTACCAATCTCCCCAACGCAAGCACCATTAAGGGCTGGCAGGAGGGGGATGAGCTGCTGGTGACCATCGACTCCGAGCTTTTCGGCAAGCAGACCGTTTTGGCGGTTTACGGCAAAAACGGCAAATGGGAATTTAAGAAAAATGCCTACTGGGTACCCGGTGAAAAGGTGACGGCTGTGGTTTGGTATGCCCCCGGCTTTACCGTAAACGACAGCGGTGAGGTAGTAGCAAAGCCCGGTGATGCGGTCTGGAAGGAAGAGTACCTGCTGGCCTCCTCCAAGCTGGACAGTGATGACCTGCTGCGTGTGAATTTCTCCTCCGCAGTCCGTTCCTACAGCGTATTTTCTGTAAAAACTGTGCCCAATACCAAGGTCCATGTGGCATTGTACAATTTTAAGCCCGCCAATGAAGAGCAGTTCCAGGAGGGCATTATGCCCGAGTTTACCACCGATGAAAACGGTGTGATCTGGTTCTACGGCACCTTCGCCGCCAACGGCCGCTATGTGATCTGCACCGATAACGGCGATACCCTGGCAGAATGTACCTTCCCCACCGGCACCAACCCGGGACAGTACTATAGTAATTGATAATTGACAATTCTTTGGGACGGGAATTGGTATCTTTTTGAGGCTATGATAAATCGGCGCACCGTTAACGGTGCGCCGATTGCTATACTGTTATTTCAGAAGATCCGCGAGGAAGGCCGCAACCTCTTCGCCCATTGTTTCTGCCCGCTTCGTATCGGGGTGCAGACCGTCACCACCCTCGCTCTTGGGGCAGTAGGCCACAGAGACCTTGCAGTAGTGGAGCTGGTCATCACCCTCTGCGATCAAGCCGTCCATGGTCTCTTTTGTAACATCCCAGAAATCCTGTCCGTTGTCATTGTGACCGTAGGTCCAGACAATGGGGACCTCTGCGCCGTACTTTTCCCGGAGCAGACCGATAAACTGCTTCACACCGTCCGCATAGACATCGGGAGTCTCTGAAAGACCGCCGTTGATGTAGTCGTTGGTGCCCAGCCGGATCACAACGGCATCAGGTGTGCGGGCAAAGTCGTACTTGGGAACATCCTTCAGCGTAATGCTGCCGCTAAGGTCGTAGATATCCAGCATATTAAAGGAAAGCTTGCTCTTAACAAGACCCAGACCGCCGCGACCGATGAGGTTGCAGTCTGCGCCCAGCTGCTGGGCTGCGATCCAGCCGAAGGCACAGGTGGCATCGGAGGATTCTACGCTGGTGCCGCCCTTATAGACATTGGAGCCGTGGAGGATGCTGTCGCCGTAGAACTCGATAAAGAGGTCACGGTCCGCAGGCTTCTCCCGAAGCTCACCGGTGAGGATGATATCATCCAGGATAAGGGTAGCAAAGGCAAACTGGGACTGGTTGACCACCATAACGGTATGCTCACCGTAATCCAGATCATCGGCAATGCGTGCCACCGGCAGGTCGGGACTGACACTCACCCGATCCTCGGAGCGCTCACCGTCAATATAAACCGTAAGGTAGGCCTTTGCGGTGGCGCGGACGCTCAGATAAATATCGCCCTCGCACAGAGCGGTAAACTCAATACCTGTGCAGGAAAGATCGCAGGCAAGACCGCTGTCTCTTTCGTAGGTTCTGCCAAGGGTGCGGAAGGCAGTTTCCGTGTTGGAGAGAACATTGACAGTCTGCTGGGTCAGCTCGATCGGCGGCTCCGTAGGCGGCTCCGTCGGGGGCTCCGTGGGTGTGCCGGTCAGGAAGGGGAGATCACAGCCTGCAAAACCAAAGAGCATGGTGCAAAGGAGACACAGGGACATTATGCGGATAAGCTTTCTATTCATAGTTTTCGCATCCTTTCGTATGTGATGGCTTTATTGTAAAGGACGGGAAAAGGAAAAACAATAGTCTCCGAGATTTTTGGCGGAATGCACAAATTTTGCCTTGGTTTCTCGTATAACCCGCCAAAGGAAAGGTGACAATCATCACCGTACCCCTTTTTAATTGACAGTTGACAATTACCCGCAATACCTGTCATCCTAAGCGACCCTGAGCGAAGTCGAAGGGGAGTCGAAGGATCCGTTCCTCAAAAAAAGAAAACCATCCCTGATGGGATGGCTTTCCTTTTGGCGGAGAGTGTGAGATTCGAACTCACGGTACCTTTCGGTATCACTAGTTTTCAAGACTAGCTCCTTAAACCGCTCGGACAACTCTCCGTATGGGCAGACTATACCATTTTATCTCGAAAATGTCAAGGGAGGTTCAGCACTTTCGTTCCTCCTCTGTCATCCTGAGCAAGCGTCAGCGCGTCGAAGGATCCGTTCCTTGAGAATACGGATTCTTCGACTCCGGGCTATCGCCCTCCGCTCAGAATGACACCGCTTTTCGATGGTACAATTTATAATTTGTAATTTGTAATTCTCAACTGCCCTTGTGCTTTACCTTCTCCTTGCTGCCATCGGGGCGGACGATGTAGGTATTTTCCAGCTGACCTACCAAATTCTGCTTGACGGAATCGATGTAAATTCTGCGGAGCTTATCCCGCTCGGTCAGTTCTTCTGCGGTCAATTCCCGGGTCTTTGCAATGGCAGCCAGCTCATTGATCCTTGCGATCACTTCGTTCATATTCATATAAATCTACCTCACACAAATTTTTCTATTTTTACAAAGATACGGTCCTTTTTTGACCGGTTTCCCACTTCTTTTAACCGTATTTTCCCCAAACCGCGGACGGATACGGTCATTCCCTCGGCGATGACGCGGTCAGCTTTTTCACAATACAGTCCGTCAATGGCGGCTTTGCCTGCGGCGATAAAGTCAACCGCCCGGCTCCGGGAAATGCGAAAGCCGGAAGCGATCACCGAGTCCAGCCGCAGAGAGGGGAGGGTGTCGGAAATGGTTTCCGTCCGTTCCTCCGGCGGGGAAAAGGCCGAAAGGGGTAAAACTTCCAAGCGGATCTTCGTCCGCCCAACCTCCGTAAATTCCCGGAGCAGATGATCGGCAATTTCCTTTGTCACAAAGAAATCGCAAAAGCCCTCCTGCACGCAGATATCGCCTACGCAGCTTCTGTCGATGCCAAAGCCCATCAGCGCCCCTAAAAAATCCCGATGGCTGGGATGGTCGTCCTTATAAAAAGTGGCTCTCAGACAAAGAATCGGGTCATCCTCGGGAATTTCATAAAGATAGTCCGGTAAAAATATAAGGCACTTCCGCTGGGCATTATCATAGCCGCCCCAGAATTGCAGACCTTGCGTATTTCCGAAAAGAAACCGGGCCATTTCCTGCTCTCGGGGAGAGAGAAAGCTGGTGCTTACCAGCCGGTTTTTGTGGATGCCTGCGTTTATTTTATCCCACAGCCGGGCAAGCAGCAGGCGATCTTCTTCCGTCTTTGCGATTTTATCAATATTCTTCCGCTCCAAAGCCATACCTCGATCCATATCGTAGGGGACGGGTCTCCCGTCTCGCCAAACCGCCCCTGTCATCCTGAGCAAGCGTAGCGCGCCGAAGGATCCGTTTTCTCCAAAAAGAGGACGGATTCTTCGACTCCCGTTGGTCGCTCAGAATGACACCGTTTTACGATGATGCAATTTATAAATTGTAATTATCAACTATCAATTATACCATATCTTTCCCTCAATGCAAGTTTTTCTTGTAAAGATTCGGTTTATCCGCTATAATAAAAAAGATATATTCCCCCAAAGCCTCCCCTGTGTAAGGGGAGGTGGCTGCCCGCAAGGGCAGACGGAGGGGTTGACAATCCCCCAGTCATTTGCGCGTTCCTTGCAAATGACAGCTCGCTGTGGCGAGCCCGGTCGCGGCTCTGACAATCCACCGGATTGTCATTCACTACCGCGACTGCACTTCGCTTACCCTTTACACAAGGGGGCCTTTAGAAAGCAGGTGAATCTATGGTAATCGGTATCATCGGCGGCGGCGCATCGGGTATGATGGCAGCCATTGCCGCGGCAAAAAATGAAAAAGCTGAAATTCATATCTTTGAGCGGCAGGCAAGGCTGGGCAAAAAGCTCTCTGCCACCGGCAACGGCCGTTGTAATCTGACAAACCGAAATCCCGCCCCCTATGGCGGCGAGGATCCCACTTTTGCAGAGTTTGCCCTGAAGCAGTACGATGCAGAGGCAACGCTCCGTATCTTCGGGGATTTGGGTCTTTATACCGTCACCGAGGAAAGCGGGCGGGTCTATCCCTACTCCGATCAGGCAAATTCTGTGGTGGATGTACTGCGCCTTGCTCTCAGCAACGGGAATATCACCCTGCACACCGGCTGCGAAATTGAAAAAGCAGAAAAAACCGAGGATGGATTCCGGCTTTTTACCACCGAAGGCACCCATTTTTGCCACAAACTCATTATCGCCTGCGGTGGCATTGCCGGAAGCAAATTGGGCGGCACTATGTCCGGCTACCGCCTGCTTTCTGCCTTTGGGCATAAAATGACCCGGCTTCGCCCGTCCCTTGTGCAGCTGACCAGCGACCACCCGGCACTGCCGTCGCTGAAGGGTGTCCGGGCAAACGCAAATGTGAAAATTTACAGAGACCAAAGCCTCTTCGCCGAAAGCACCGGCGAAGTCCAGTTTACGGAAAAGGGACTTTCCGGTCCGGTGATCTTTGAAGCTTCCCGGGATGTGTGCGAGGGCAGGGGACAGTGGACTGCCCGCTTAGACCTGCTGCCGGACCTGACGGAGGAAACACTTTTTACAATGCTGTCTGTCCGCAGAAATACCTCTCTTTATAGCGACGAGCTCTTTACCGGCATTCTCCATAACCGCTTGGGCCGTGTGGTAACGAAGGAAGCCGGTATCGGTAACTGCCCCATCTCATACCTGTCAGAGGACGAGCTGCAAAATGCGGTGCAAATATGTAAAAGCTTCCCCTTCCGGCTGACCGGTACGCTGGGGATGGACGCTGCCCAAGTCACCGCCGGCGGTGTCTATACAAAGGATTTTGACCCGGAGCGGATGGAAAGCCGTCTTGTACCCGGTCTGTATGCCTGCGGTGAGGTGCTGGATATCGACGGAAAGTGCGGCGGCTATAATCTGCAATGGGCGTGGAGCTCCGGCTATTTGGCAGGCAAAAGCGCAGGGGAGGAAGAAAAATGATCCGTGTCAAACAAATCCCACTCCCGCCGGAGCATAATGTGGCTCAGCTTAGCTTTGAAGCCGCCAAGCTCCTGCGCATTTCTCCCTCGAAAATACGAAAGCTCCGTATCGTCCGCCGCAGCATCGATGCCCGGAAAAAGCCGGAGGTAAAGATCGTCTATACGGTGGATGTACTTGTTGACGGCAGCGAAAAGAAAATACTGAAGGAAAGCCGCTGTAAGCAGGCGGAGCTTGTGAATGCGCCCCGCTATAAGCCACCGAAAAATATGCCATCTCCCGAAATCCGCCCGGTGGTCATCGGCTTTGGCCCTGCGGGTATGTTCGCTGCGCTCATTTTGGCGCTGGCAGGACAAAAACCCATCGTTTTGGAGCGGGGCGACGATGCGATCACCCGCAAGGAAAAAGTTGACGCCTTTTTTGCCGGCGGCAAATTAGACCCCAAAAGCAATGTCCAGTTCGGTGAAGGCGGCGCAGGAACATTTTCCGACGGTAAATTAAATACCGGTGTCAATAACCCACGCCTTGATTGGGTGCTGGAGCAGATGGTGCACGCCGGCGCAGGGGAGGATATCCTCTTTGACGCCAAGCCCCATGTGGGCACCGATGTGCTGCTGACCGTGGTGCAGAATATCAGAAAAAGAATCATCGAGCTGGGCGGCGAGGTCAGATTCAACGCCCAGGTGACGGACATTTTCTCCGAAAACAGCAGTCTTTCTGCCTTGGAGATAAATGGCGGGGAAATACTCCCCTGTGAAAAAGCTGTCCTTGCCATCGGGCACAGCGCAAGAGATACCTTTGAGAAGCTGCTGGCGCGGAGCATCCCTATGGAGGCAAAGCCCTTTTCCATGGGTGTGCGCATCGAGCATAAGCAGGAAACGGTAGATTTTTCCCAATATGGCTGTAATCGCCCGGTACTGCCCCCGGCAAGCTATAAGTTAGTGCAGCATTTGGACGGCAGAACGGTCTATAGCTTCTGTATGTGTCCCGGCGGCTTTGTGGTGGCGGCTGCCAGCGAAGAGGGCGGCATCGTCACAAACGGTATGAGTAACAGTACCCGGGAGGGGGAAAATGCCAATGCGGCCATTTTGGTGGGTGTGAATCCCTCGGATTTCCCCACGGAGGGACCCCTTTCCGGTATGTACTGGCAGCGGGAGATAGAGAGAAAAGCCTATGGTCTTACAAATTCCTACTGTGCGCCTGCCCAGCGGGTAGGAGATTTCCTTTCAGGAACGGCAACAAAAAAAGCAGGGGACATTACCCCTACTTACCGCCCCGGTGTGCATTTTTGTGATCTTAACGAAATCCTGCCCCCGGTGATCACCGATGCCTTGAAGAAAGCCATCCCAATGCTGGATCGGCAGTTGCCCGGCTTTTCTAATCCCGATGCGATCCTTACCGCCCCGGAAACAAGGTCCTCCTCTCCGGTACGGATTCTCCGTGAAGAGGATCGGCAGAGCATCGGCCTTTCCGGTCTTTATCCTACCGGCGAGGGCGCAGGCTATGCCGGCGGCATTATGTCCGCCGCCATCGACGGCATCCTTACCGCAGAAGCAATGCTTAATGGATAATTGATAGTTGATAGTTGGTAGGGGCGACCATCGGTCGTCCGCCAAAACCTTCCCCTCTGGGGAAGGTGGCCGAGCAAAGCGAGGTCGGATGAGGTAAAAACCTCACCCGTCTTTTGCTCGTTCCTCGCAAAATCCACCCTCCCCAAAGGGGAGGGTTTTTGCCGCACCATCGTCCCTACACGATTAACGAAAAAAGACCACCCGATCGGGTGGTCTTTTTATGTACATTACATTCCCTCGGGGATACGGGGGTCGCCTTCCGCGACAGCGCGGTAAATGGCATATGCGATCCAGCCGAGACCGTCAGCAGCCAGCATGACAAGAGAAATGATCCACCAAACCAGCCAGCCGATGACATCCCAGCCCTGACCGAAGTACATCATCAGGAAGCAGAAGATCATAAAGAGAGCAGAGACAATGGTGGGTGCCAGCTTGGCGAAAACATTGTCCCACTTCCAGCTAAAGAAGAACTGCAGGCAGGCAACGCCAATGGCGACAACGATTATCACTATATTGGAATTTACACCATCAATAAGTTCAGGCATAGGATGTTCCTCCCATTACATAATTTTCTATCATTTATTTAAGCACATATTTTCCCAAATGTCAAATCATTTTTCTGAACTTTCCCGCATTTATTAGAAGCAGAAGGAAAGAAAAAAAGATTTTGGGAGGCGGATTGCTTTGAAAAAATGGATTTTGCTTTTTGTAATGCTCTTTTTCCTTACCGGCTGCAACACCCGGGGGGATTTTGAGACCGTAGGGGATGTGTATGCCCCGGAAACCCTGACACCCCGGGAAGTGGCACTCGTCCTGCCGTCGGATGCCGCTGTCCAGACCCTAAGCAGCGAGCAGGGGAAACTCTATCTGTGCGACGGATACAGTGTTTGCGTGCAGACCCTCCAGGGGGGCAATTTAGAAGAGACTCTCCGACAGGTTACCGGCTACACGCTTGAACGGTTGACCCTTTTGGAAACGGAAAAGGAAGGTCTTCGCCTTTATCGCTGCGTATGGACCGCCGCAGGGGAGGGTGGCGACCAGATCGCCCAAACTGCCATCATCGACGACGGTAATTTCCACTATGCCGTCACTGCAATGGCACCCAGCGAAAGTGCCGGTGCGCTTTCCAACACATGGCAGGAGATCTTCCAGTCTGTCCGCCTTACGAATTGACAATTGACAATTGATAATTCTTCTCTGTCATCCTGAGCGACCGAAGGGAGTCGAAGGATCCGTTCCTTAAAATACGGATTCTTCGACTTCGCTGCGCTCCGCTCAGAATGACACGCTTTTTCGAGGATATAATTTGTATTTTGTAACTCTCAATACTGCCCAATTGTCTCTTTGCACAGCGCGATGCAGGCATCCGCTACCGACTGGGGATGGAGGATTTTCGCCAGATTGCCAAAGCCGATGACCCAGCTTAAAAACATGGGGGACACCGCCACCTTTACGGTAAAAATAAAATGCTCCGCTCCATCGGGAATTAACATCGTTTCCTTCCCAAAGCGGTCGATGACCACATTGAGCAGTGTCTTGTGAAACCGCATCTTCACATCCACCGTTTCGCCTGCGAACATCTGAAACATTCGGTTTGCGTACTCCTGAAGCTTGGTGTCTGCCAGCTCCGGGCAAGGCAGCCGCTTTTCGTCCAAAATGGTGATATTCGCCATCCGGTCCACCCGGTAGGAGGTGACACCGTGGCGCTCGGAAAATGCCAGCAGATAGCAGTTTTCATTATCCTGCAGAAGTCCGTAAGGGCTTGCGGCATAGGTCTTTTCCCGATAAGCCCGCTGCCCCCTCATATCCCAGTCAAAGTAGCGGAAGGTGATCTGCTTGTTTTCCCCGATGGCCTCCTGAATGGCATCCACATTATAGTAAATGGATTCGTTCATGCTCTTGACCCGCCCGGAGACGAAGACACTCCGCCGGACAAACCGGGCGTCCTCTTCGTTGCATTGGGCGCAGAGCTTGCCGATGAGCTCCCGGGACTTCTTTTCCGTTAAGTACCGGCTGGACTGGACGGCGTCAATGAGGAGCTTTAATTCCGGCAGCTCGAAAATACGGGAGGCAACGAAATAACCGCCGTTTCTGCCGGGTACGGTCTCGATATCCAGACCGTAATCCTGCAGCGCCCCAATGTCGGAATAAACGGTTTTCCGGTCGCAGGAAATGCCCTTTTTCTCTAACATAGAAATAAGCTCCGCCGCTTTCACCGGGTGATTTTCATGGGAGTTTTTCAGTAAATAGTCATAGATATATAAGATCTTCAGCTTCTGATTGTCCGACTTTGGCATAGAGATCACTCCTTTTTTCTATTTTACCACAAGAAAATACAAATTGCAATTCTCTTAAAATGTGGTAAAATAAAGATACCCTCCCCTTTGGGGAGGGGGGACCGCGTAGCGGTGGGTGAGGTTTTGACCTCATCCGTCACGCCTGACGGCGTGCCACCTTCCCCAGAGGGGAAGGTTTTTGACCTGCAATCCTATATTTACAAAGGAGACATATCTATGCTTGCACTTGGCTGTCATCTATCCATATCCAAGGGTTATGCGGAAACCGTCCGTACAGCCCACTCCATCGGCGCAAATACATTCGCTTTCTTTACTCGCAATCCCCGGGGAAGTCAGGCAAGACCGGAAGACCCGGCGGATGCCGCCGCAGCGGTAAAACGCATGGAAGAGCTGCAGTTTGCCCCGCTGGTCGCCCACGGCGCATACACAATGAATCTCTGCACGGCAGAACCCTCTGCGAGAGCCTTTGCCGCTTCTGTTTTGGCAGACGATCTGCGACGGATGGCGGCGCTGCCCGGCAATTTCTATAATTTCCACCCCGGCAGCCATGTGGGACAGGGTACGGAAACCGGCATTTCTCAAATCGTAGACGCCCTGAAGGCTGCCCTTGCGCCCGGCTATCCTGTTACCGTGCTTTTGGAAGGAATGGCAGGAAAAGGAAGCGAGATCGGTGGAAGATTTGAGGAGCTTCGGGCAATCATAGACGGTGTAGGGGACGACAGCGTGGGCGTGTGTCTCGATACCTGCCATGTTTATGACGCAGGCTATGACATCGTAAACGACTTGGACGGTGTGCTAAAAGAATTTGACCGCGTGGTGGGTCTTGACCGCCTGAAGGCCATCCATATCAACGATTCCAAAAACCCCTTCGCCAGCCATAAGGACCGCCACGAATGTATCGGTGACGGTGCTTTGGGATTGGATACTTTCCGCAATGTGGTCTGTCACCCCCTTCTTCGCGGCAAGCCGATGATTTTGGAGACCCCCAACGAGCTGCCTGGCTACGAAAAAGAAATTGCTATGCTCCGGGAAATGGAGAATAAATAATTGACAATTGACAATGGACAATGGACAATTGGGGTATCGCTGCGCGATGATTTCGATTTCGTCTGCAAGGCAGACACCTTAATTGTCAACTATCAATTGTCAATTGTCAATTAAGAAAGGTGTGCTTACGCTGCCCATAACCATCTATTCTTCGCTGCTCACCGCCATCGGGCGGTATGCTGCGCCGATCCTTTCCTTTCTATTCCTGCGAAAAACAAGTAAATACACATATCCTTTGCGATCTTTCGCGATGCTGACGCTGCTACAGCTTTTATTTGCCTGTTCTTATGCCTTGGGTCAGCCCCGAAAGATCGCATTTTCTGTTCTTTGGGGGTTTGGGGGACTTGCTGCCGCCGGCTGCGCGCTGTACCTTTTCAAAAATCTCCATAGAAACACTTTGTTCGCCTTATACCTTTGTACGCTGGGGATGTGTGTTATTTCTACCGTTTGTCCGGAGGAAGCGCCTAAGCAGGTGTTTGCCGTCTTTTTGGGCATCGGGTTGTATTTCTGGCTGAAAATGGCACTTGGGGGACGAAAGTGGAGCAAGGTGGCAGGATATGTGCTGATTATTGGTGGTATTTGGCTTTTATGGGCAGTACTGCTCCTTGGCAGGGAGCAAAATGGAGCAAGAAGCTGGCTCTATTTTGGAAACTTCTCCTTCCAGCCCGCAGAGCTTGCAAAGCTATCGCTGATCATGGCAGGCAGTATGGCGGTTGCAAAACGGGAAAGGCTTGCCTTTTTTCTCTATGGCATAGGCTGCTGCCTCCTGCTTTGCCTTTCCGGGGATTTCGGCACGGCGCTGATCTATTTTGCCGTACTGTCTGTGCTTCTGTTTCACCGAAGCCACTTTCTGGGTACTGGGGCACTGTTGGGCGGCGGAGTGATCGGCGGGATCGCCGTCAGGACCGTGCCCCGGCTGCAGGCGCGATTTGCCGCTTGGGGGCATATATGGGACGATCCCTACGGCAGCGGCTACCAACAGACAAAGGCGCTGGGTGGACTTGCCGCCGGGGGACTGTTGGGATTGGGGGCAGGCAGGGGAGAGATGAAAAGGCTCTTTTCTGCCGCCTCGGATCTGGCTGTCGCAACGCTGGGGGAGCAGTGGGGACTTATTTCGGTCATCTCGGCGGTGGCGGCAATTTTGCTGCTTGCCGGTGGCGGCAAGAAAAGCGTTTATGCCATCGGCGCTGCCGTTTTGTTTCTGACCCAGACAGCGCTGAACTTTTTCGGAATGGTGGACTTTTTACCCTTTACCGGTGTGCCCTTTCCGTTTGTATCCAACGGCGGCTCCGCTATGCTCTGCGCGTGGGGAAGTCTGGCATTTTTGGAGGCAGAGGATGAAAATTAAGTATTTTATTTTGGCATTCTCTTTACTGTTTGCGGTTTTCCTTGCAGAGTACGGCTTCTGCGCCTACCGCTGGGTCACCCCACCGGGCATCGCAATTGTGACAGACCGGTCAGGGGAGCAGCTCATTCCCGACAAAGCTACTGTCCATCTTTTGGGTGACGGGGCGGGCAATATCCCGAAAACCATGCTCTCTTACTACGCGGAAAAAGCCTTTTCCTATAATCTCTTAAACGGTATTTATTCCTATAGCGGCGGCAGCCGTCGGGCAAGGCTGACCGTCTCTGCGCCCCTCCAAAGGGCAGCGCTTGCCGCTTTGGGGGAAAGACGGGGCACGGTGGCGGTGATGAATTACCAAACGGGAGAAATCCTCTGCGCCGTCACAAGTCCTACCTTCGACCCGGAAAATAGAGGAGAAACGGTGGAGGGAATGTTCGTAAACCGCTTTATAAGAGGACGGTATACCCCCGGTTCAATCTATAAGCTCGTCACCTTAGCGGCGGCTTTGGAGGATGACCCGGAAATAGAAAGCCGGGTTTTTTCCTGTAAGGGAGAACAGCATTTCGGCACAGATAAGGTCACTTGCCCCAAACCTCACGGCAAACAGACCTTACAGGAAGCCTTCCGCAATTCCTGCAATTGCGCCTTTGCTGCCCTTGCGGCAGAGCTGGGAGAAGAAAAAATGACCCACTATGCGGATAAATTCGGTCTTACTGCGCCCATTTCCTTTGACGGCTTCACCACCGCCTCGGGGCGATACGATGCAAAAATCTCTCTGCCCTGGAGCGGGGCGGGGCAGGGGGATACCAAGATCAATCCCTGCGCCTTTCTCACATTTTTATCTGCCATAGCAAGGGACGGGCAGGGAAGAAGACCTTATTTGATGGCACAGATTCGGCAGGGCTATAAAATACACTACAGGGCAAAGCCCATCTCCAATGCCCCCATACTGTCCCCGGAAACCGCAGAAATCCTCAGAACCTACCTCCGCAGCAATGTGGAAAAGAAATACGGAGACGAATCCTTCGGAGGGCTCACCGTCTGCGCCAAGACCGGCACGGCAGAGGTGGGCACAGAAATGCCGAACGCCCTTTTTTGCGGCTTTGTCTTAGAGAAAGACTGTCCCATTGCCTTTCTGATCATCGCAGAAAATGCCGGCACAGGCACAGAGATCTGCCTGCCAATCGCCCGGCAGCTCTTTTGTAATGGACAATGGATAATTGACAATTGACAATTTTCTACCATACCCAAAGCCTCCCTTGTGCAAAGGGAGGTGGCAAAAATCTCTGATTTTTGACGGAGGGATTGTCATCTATTGATATATTACAACCCCTCAGGCATTTGCTCATTCTTCGCAAAAGCCAGCTCCCCTTACACAGGGGAGCCATTTTGCAGCTATGCGCATATCTCTCCCAATTGACGCATACCCTTTCCTGAGGTGGTATATATGTGTCGGCAAAATCAGTTATTTGGCTTCTGTCTGATGGCCTTCGGCTTTGGTGTACTGGTGGGTCTTGGCTTGGAGGGCGGTTTTCTTTGCTGGTGTCTCGGCATCGGTATGATCCTTGCGGGCATCTGCGGCTTGGGGAAAAAATAATGGCATATCCTTGTCCAAAGGTGAATATCCTTTAGTAGAAAACCGGATAAGGAGTGTGTCTACTTATGGATCTGCAATTTGACAAAATGCCGCTGCAGCTTATGCAGCCGATCCACAGCGAAAGCAAATGCTGTGAGGAGACAAAGGAGATCCGTCTTGGGGAGAATGCCCCGGATGCGGCATCGGTGATCGCCGCCTGGGGTCAGGTGCTGCTGCGCAGTAAGGAATGGCGGGGCAGCGGGATGTCCGTCAGCGGCGGTGTGCTGGTATTTATCGCCTACAGCGCTGCAGAAACCGGTCAGGTGCAGACCCTGGAGGAATGGATCCCCTTTAAGCTGAAATGGGATTTTCCCGACCCCGGTCGGGAGGGGAAGATATGCGCCTGGGGGAGCCTTACGGAGCTGGAAGCCCGGCTCATCTCCGACCGGAAGATCATGGTCAGCGCCAATGTCTGCATCACTGCCCAAGCCTACTGTAAGCAGACGGCAGACCTGCCGATCCCCCGTGAGGACGGGAATATAGAACTACTGACGAATACTTATCCCTTGACCATCATCCGGGAGGCGGGGGAACATACCTTTACGCTGGAGGATGGGGAAAACTTACCGAATATGGAAAAGTGGCTTCGCTACGAAGCGGTACCGCAAATGACCGAAAAGCGGGTTATGGGGGACAAATTGGTATTTCGCGGGGAGCTGAAGCTGCATATGCTTGGTCTCCGGGACGGCAAGGTGGAAAGTTATGATATGCAAATGCCGTTTTCCCAGTTTGCGGAGTTAGACCAAAGCTATGAGGATACGGCAGATGCCTTTATCATTCCGATGGTCACCTCCATGGAGGCAACCCGCAGCGAGGAGGACAAATGGACCTTCCAATGCGCGGTCACGGGGCAGTATCAGATCTGCGATACGCAGACGGTCACTCTCCCCGAGGACGGTTACAGCCTTTCCCGGGAGGTAACGCTCCACCGGGAGGAAACGGTGCTGCCCTCGGTGTTGCAGATGACTACCCACAGCGCCGCTATGGAAACGACCCTTGCCTGCGAGGGACAGGTGCTGGATGCGGCAGTTTATCCGGGGCAGGGGATGCTGGACCGATCGGAGCAGGCATTCATCCAGCCCGGCTGGTGTCAGCTTCTCTATACGGATCCGGAGGGCAATCTCCGTGGCGAGCCGGGCAGATGGGAGCTTAGTATCCCAATGCCCACCGACGATACCGTAATACCCACACTCCTATGGGATGTGGAGGATATCTATACCGCCCCCACTGGCGCCGGTGTGACCGTCACAGGTCAGCTCAGCGCCCGGGAAATGACGGTAAAGGAATGGGCAGCGCCCACCCTTTTGGGCATCACCTATGGGGAAGAAAAGGCAAAAGACCCGGACCGCCCCAGCTTGATTCTTCGCAGAGCCGGGGAGCAGTCCCTTTGGGACATCGCCAAGGGAAGCGGCACAACGGTAGCCGCCATCCAAAAAGCCAACAATTTGGCAGATGCCCCCGGTGTCGATACGATGCTCATCATACCTATTAATTAAAAATTGACAATTGATAATTGATAATTGTCCTCCGCACCGGGGATTCCAAAGGGGTCACCATTTACTGCACCGAAACATTTTTCTTATCTTCCAATGAGGCGGGCCTGGAGGGGTACATAGGGGAGGTGGCTTTGTTTGCGGGAGCAAACAACTCAAATCCTCCCCTATGGCGCATTCTTTGGGTACTTTCTTGGCGAAACAAGAAAGTACCATAATGCGTCAAAGCATCTTTGTCGAATAAAAAACGGGACTTGTTACGAAAAGTAGCAAGTCCCTTTTTTGGGCGGTTTGTCGCATTCGGGGAGGAATGACCGCCTGCGCTTATACTAATTCGAAAAAGGACAGCTTTTCAAGGGAAAGCTGTCGAAGAGAATTGTATTTTTTGGTTGTCATTTCCGAATGAATGTGCTATAATAGTAGGTACGAAAATACAAAGGAAGGTGTACCTTTATGACGAAAGTAGATATTTTCTCCGGCTTTTTAGGTGCCGGAAAGACTACCCTCATTAAGAAAATGCTGAAAGAATTCTATGCCGGACAGAAGATCGTGCTGATCGAGAACGAATTTGGCGAGATCGGCATTGACGGCGGCTTCTTGCAGGAGGCAGGTGTGGAGATCCGGGAGATGAACTCCGGCTGTATCTGCTGCAGCTTAGTCGGCGATTTCGGCAAGGCGATGGAGCAGGTTATGGCTACCTATGCCCCTGACCGCATCATCATCGAGCCCTCCGGTGTGGGCAAGCTCTCCGATGTGATCGCTGCGGTAGAAAAGGTAGACGGCGTGGAGATCGCCTATAAAGTGACCGTTGCGGACGCCACCAAGGTTAAGAGCTATATGCGTAACTTCGGTGAGTTCTATAATAACCAGATTCAGTCCGCCAATGCTATTATTCTGTCCCGAACAGCCGGCATTGCCCCGGAAAAGCTGAAGGCTGCCGCCGACCTGATTCGGGAGCAGAACCCTACCTGCACCGTCATCACCACCCCTTGGGAGGAGCTGACCGGAAAGCAGCTTGCGGATGCAATGGAAGGCGCAGATACCATCGCCGCCTTTATGGAAAAGCTGCAGGATGACCACCATTGTTGCTGCGGTCACGATCACGAAGGCGAGCATCACCATCACGAGGATGGACATTGCTGCGGTCATCACCACGAAGGCGAGCACCATCACCACGAGGATGGACATTGCTGCGGTCACCACCACGAGGGCGAGCACCATCACCATCACGAGGATGGACATTGCTGCGGTCACCACCACGAGGACGAGCACCATCACCACGAGGATGGCTGCTGCTGCGGTCACGACCACGATCACCATGACCATCACCATCACCACGCAGACGAAGCCTTCACTGCTTGGGGCGTAGAGACTGCCAAGAAATTTACCGAAAGTGAGCTTCACAGCATCCTGCACACCTTCGATGAAGGCGCTTGCGGCACAGTCCTCCGTGCAAAGGGCATTGTCCCCGGTATGGATGGCAATTGGCTCCACTTTGACTATGTGCCCGAGGAGCATAATATCCGCGTTGGCGGTGCCGGTGTTACCGGAAAGCTCTGTGTCATCGGCGCAAAGATCGACGAAGAAAAGATCAAAGCTTTGTTTGGAGTGTAAATATGCGTGTCATTCCCGTCTATGTGTTTACCGGCTTTTTGGACTCCGGTAAGACCAAATTCATTCAGGAGACCCTTTGTGATCCCCGCTTCAATGCCGGGGAGCGGACGCTCCTTCTCATTTGCGAGGAGGGAGACGAGGAGTACGATCTCTCCGCCTATCCCCATCAAAATGTCTATTTAGAGGTAGTGGATCAGACCGCCATCACCCCGGAGCAGCTTCTTGCCCTGCAGAAAAAGCACAACGCGGAGCGGGTAGTTGCGGAGCTCAACGGTATGCAGTTGGTTTCAAGCTTCTACGGCAAGCTCCCCGAAAACTGGGAGGTTGTCCAGGAAGTGATGTTTGCCGACAGCACTACTTTCCTTTCCTATAACGCCAATATGCGTAACTTAATGATGGACAAGCTGATGGGCGCCCAAATGGTGGTTTTTAACCGCCTTAAGCCCGGTGCGGATGTGATGCCCTATCATAAGATCGTCCGGGCTGCCTCCCGGGGTACGGATATTCTGTACGATTACTTGGACGGCAGCACCCAGTTTGACGAGATCGAAGACCCGCTGCCCTTTGACATTAACGCGCCGGTCATCAAAATCGAAGATCGGGACTATGCCCTGTGGTATCGGGATGCCTCCGAAGAGCCGGAAAAATACCACGGGAAAACTGTGATCTTTAAGGCGCAGGTGGCAAAGCTCCGCCGTTTTAAGGAGAATATGTTCGCCCCCGGTCGGTTTGTAATGACCTGCTGCGAGGACGACATCCAGTTTTGCGGTGTGCCCTGCAAATTCCCCGGCGCGCAAAACTTGGAGCCCCGTTCCTGGATCACGGTGGAGGCCACCGTTTCTGCCGAGGTCCACACCCTGTTCGGGGACACTATGGGCCCTGTTTTGACGGCAGTATCCATTAAACCTGCTGAGCCTGCCATTCCCGATGTAGCCACATTTATGTAAGAGAGGAGGGGGTCGTATGTATCAGCCCCTTGCTGACATTCTCCGCCCGGAGACGCTGGACGAGGTCTACGGACAGAGCCATATATTAGGCAAAGGCGCCATCCTGCGGCGGCTGGTGGAGTCGGGGAATATCCCCAATATGATCTTCTACGGCCCCAGCGGCACCGGCAAGACCACCGTTGCCAGCATTATTGCCAAGCAGACAAACCGCACTCTCTATACCCTCAACGCCACCACCGCTTCTACTGCGGATATTAAAAACATCGTTGCCCAGCTGGACACCCTTATGGCGCCCAATGGGGTACTGCTTTACTTGGATGAGATTCAGTCCTTTAATAAAAAGCAGCAGCAGTCCCTCCTTGAGTATATCGAAAACGGCAAAATTACCCTCATCGCCTCCACCACGGAAAACCCCTATTTCTATGTCTTTAACGCCATCCTCAGCCGCAGCACCGTCTTTGAATTTAAGCAGTTAGATGCCGCTGCCTCCCGGCAGGCCATCGACCGGGCGGTGAAATTCTTGGAGGAGCGCAACGGCGTGAAAGCCGAGGAAGAGCCGGGGGCACTTGCCTATATCGCAGGGGCCTGCGGCGGAGATGTGCGAAAGGCGCTCAACGCCATCGAGGTGCTGTTTTCCGCCTCTCAGCCCAAGAACGGTGTGCTGACGCTGACCCTCAAAGATGCCCAAATGGTGACCCAAAAGAGCGCAATGCGGGCAGACCGGGCAGGGGACAACTTCTATGATCTTCTCTCGGCGCTGCAAAAATCCATCCGCGGCTCTGACCCGGATGCGGCGGTGCATTACTTAGCCCGGCTTCTGGAGGCGGGGCAGATGCAGGCGGCCTGCCGGCGGCTGATGGTCATTGCCGCAGAGGATGTGGGGCTTGCTTACCCGATGATCATTCCCATCGTCAAATCCTGCGTAGACGCGGCGCTGATGCTGGGTATGCCGGAAGCCCGAATTCCCTTGGGAGATGCAGCGGTGCTGATGGCGACCTCGCCTAAATCCAATACGGGGCACATTGCCCTTGATGCGGCGCTGGAGGATGTCAGACGGGGAAAAGTGGGGGATTTTCCCCGGCATCTGCAGAATGTCCACGCTGATACCTACACCCAGGAGCGTGCCCAAAACTACCAGTATCCCCACAATTTCCCCGGCAATTGGGTAGCGCAGCAGTATTTGCCTGACGAGCTGGTGGGCACGACTTATTATGAGTACGGCAATAATAAGTTAGAGCAGGCGGCAAAGCAGTACTGGGAAGCGATCAAGGGAGAAAAGAAATGAATGTACAATTAGGCGATATTCTTGTGATGAAAAAGGCGCATCCCTGTGGAGAAAAACGGTGGCTGGTGCTGAGAATAGGCGCGGATTTCCGCCTTCGCTGCATGGGCTGCGGTCACGAAATTATGACCCCCCGCTTTAAGGCAGAAAAGAACATCCGCCAGATTATCCCAAACGGACAATTGACAATTGACAGTTGACAGCTATCTACCGCATTTGTCATCCTGAGCGACCGAAGGGAGTCGAAGGATCCGTTTCCCTTACAACTTTATATAGCGATGTCAAATAAAAATCCATCGACACAATAGTGCGGCAGCTGATTTTTTCAGCTGCCGCATTTTTTGTGTACAGAGCAAAAAGGGGAGAAGATAGGCTTCTTGGGGCGGTTTAGGGATGAGAACACGGGCAGGAAACCGACTGCATTTTTGTGCCTGTCCGATTATGATATAGATACGGAAAGGAGGCAAAAATGTGGTAATTTACTTGGATATCCTGCTTATTCTTAACTTTTTCGTGGATTTCCTGCTGCTTCTCGGCACAAACCGCCTGGCAGGCCATCCACCCCAAAAAGGTCGCGCTGCCCTTTCTGCGCTGTTAGGTTCCCTTTACGCAATTGCTACCCTTATGCCCGGCTTTTCCTTCTTGGGAAACACTCTGTGGCGGACGGTGTGCCTTCTTATTATGGGCGGTGTTGCCTTCGGTTTTCAGAGGAATGCCATCCGCAGGATTTTCCTATTCTATCTTCTGAGTATGGCGCTGGGCGGTGTGGCAATGGGAAGTAGCGGCAGCTTTTGGGGTCTTCTTGGAGCGGCATTGGCTGTGGCGGCGCTGTGCATTTTCGGCTTCCGCGGAAAGCTGGGAAAGGAATTTCTCCCGGTGGAGCTTTGCTATGGAGAGAATAGAATAAAGCTCACGGCTCTCCGTGACACCGGAAATACCCTCCGCGATCCCATCACCGGACAGCCGGTGCTCATCATCGGTCTCGGAGCGGCAAAACGGCTAACGGGACTGACAGAAAAGGAGCTTTATGACCCGGTAGGCACCATTGGAAAGCTACCGGGACTGCGGCTTGTGCCCTACCGGGCAGTGGGGAAGGAAGGAGGAATGCTGCTGGCATTGCGGCTGCAAAATGTAAGGATCGGTACTTGGCAGGGTGCAAAAACCGTGGCATTTGCTCCGGAGGGATTGGGAGAAAATACGGAATATCAAGCATTAACGGGGGGAGTTCTATGATGGAAAGACTGATGGCATTTTTGGTAAAGCTGGGCTTTATAGAGCCTCAAAGCGTTTACTACATAAGCGGCGCGGATATCCTGCCGCCGCCGCTGAAGGGAGTGCAGGAGGAGCAGGCGCTGGAAGCGCTGGAGCGGGGAGAGGAAGGCGCAAGAGACCTCTTAGTAGAGCACAATCTGCGGCTTGTGGTCTTTATCGCAAGAAGATTTGAAAACACCGGAGTCAACTTAGAGGACTTAATTTCCATCGGTACCATCGGGCTTATGAAGGCGGTGGGCACCTACCGGCGGGATAAAAATATCAAGCTTGCCACCTATGCCTCCCGTTGCATCGAAAACGAAATTTTAATGCATATACGCAAGATCGCCTGCCAAAAGGCGGAGGTGTCCTTGGATGAGCCTATCAATATGGACTATGACGGAAATGAGCTGCTTCTTTCCGATGTGCTGGGTACCGAGGAGGATATGATCCTGCGCCCCCTGGAGGACGCGGTAGATCTGCACCTTCTGCGCCGGGCGGTGGGACAGCTGCCCCGCCGGGAAAAGGAAATTGTTACCCTCCGATTCGGTCTATATGGCTATCAGGAATTGACCCAAAAGGAGGTTGCCATCAAGATGGGGATCTCCCAATCCTACATATCCCGCTTGGAAAAACGGATCATGTCCCGGCTAAAAAAGGAAATTCTCCGGCAAACCACTTGCTAAACCAAAAAAAGTGTGATAAAATCGATATGGAATTTTATCGATATCATTCTGTATCGAAAGGAGAAAGACCCCATGGAGAAAAAAGAGATTTCCAAGGCTGTGCTGAAGCGACTGCCCGGCTATCTTTCTTATTTGAAGGGGCTCGATGTGCAGTATATCTCTGCCACTGCTATTGCCGCGGCGCTCAATATGGGCGAGGTGCAGGTCCGCAAGGACTTGGCAGCAGTGTCCGACGGCGGCAGACCGAAAATTGGCTATGAGCGTACCGGTCTTATGGAGGACATCCGCAGCTTCTTGGGCTACGACAATACCACCGATGCCATTTTGGTTGGCGCAGGCAAATTAGGTCAAGCGCTGTTAGGCTATGGCGGCTTCGATGCCTATGGCCTTAATATCTTAGCTGCCTTTGATGTTGCGCCTTGTTGTAAAGAGGCAGAGGGAAAGCCGATTTTGCCGATCTCCGCCCTGCCGGAGTTTTGCCGGGAGCGCAATGTGCTGATGGCGATCATCACCGTTCCGGCATCTGCCGCTCAGCAGGTCTGCGATCAGCTGATCGATTGCGGCATCAAGGCGATCTGGAACTTCGCCCCCACCCATTTGGAGGTTCCCCAAGGCATCCTTGTACAGAACGAAAATATGGCAACCTCCCTTGCCGTGCTATCTATGCACCTGCAAGCACAAATCAAGAAATAGAAGTGCACCCCCACCGGGGTGCATTTTTCATTGCTTATAGAAAACCACCAGCACGGCTGGTGGTTCCAAAAAGCTTTAGCTATGCCCAGTCCCGCCGCAGCGGCAAGCCTCCCCTGTGTAAGGGGAGGTGCCCAGTGCGCACACTGGGCGGAGGGGTTGTTCTCATAGTGTCAATCCCTCAGTCAGCCTGATCG
>SVLR01000052.1 GCA_015067785.1 Oscillospiraceae bacterium | reverse complement strand
TCCCCATCCGGGACATCATCACCCACCGCACAGAGATCACAATGCTCTTTTTAGAGGACGATATGTCCCTTTGGGAGGAGACCATCCATAACACCTGGTTTACATACTATCCTGTATGCAAGGAGACACCGGACCATATCGTAGGCGTACTGAATTCCAAAGCCTATCTCCGCCTCACGGACCGCTCCCGGGAAAATGTCATGCGGGAAGCTGTCACACCTGCCTATATCGTACCGGAATCCCTGATGGCAGATGTGCTTTTCAAGAATATGCGCCGGGACAGAGCGCGCTTTGCCGTTGTGCTGGATGAGTACGGCGGTATGAGCGGCATCATCACCCTCCGGGATCTGCTGGAGGAGCTGGTTGGCGACCTTGCTGACGGTACGGAAGCGGAAGAAGAGCTGTCGGAGCTTATTCAAAAGGAGGAAAACCTGTGGGATGTGGACGGCGGTATTCTCCTGGAGACCCTGACGGAAAAGCTGGGGATCTGCTTAGAATGTGAGGAGTACGACACCCTTAACGGTCTCATCTTCCACCACCTGGGTACTTCCCCGGAGATCGGGGACACCCTCACCTTGGAAAACATCCGCATCACCGTGACCCAGACAGAAAACTATCAGGTCACCCGCGCCACATTGCAGCGAAACACCGATCAAACATAAAAACAACCGGCAGACGGGTCGTCTGCCGGTTTTACTTTTTGTATGGATATGGTGCCTTTTTGTCAGTTAAGCCAAGGAGATAGTCCACACTGACGCCGTAGAATTTAGCCAACGCAATCAGCACTTGCGGTGGAATCATCCGCTCGCCGTTTTCATAATAAGCGTATGTTCTTTGGGGAACATTGATTTGTTTTCCAATTTCCGCTTGCGTCAGGTCAGCATCTTCTCTCAGATTACGAATTCGTTCGTATTTTTCAGCCATCTGTGACGACCCCTTTTGAAGGTATATTATCAAATCGCATATCAAGTCAGATTCTTTTACCCTTTATTTCAGCATGCGATTGATAATTCCCAACAGCACGATCAAATCTCCTTCATCGAGCTGCCGCATTCCCTCGATCGCCTTTTGGATAAGCTCAGGATTTTGCATACCTTCGTCAAAAAACTGTTGCGGTGTAATTTCAAAATAATCACATATGGCGAAAAACTCCTTTAACGGAGGCAAGGCTTTCCCGGAAGAAATATTATAAATATATCCGCGGCTATGTCCCAAATCATAGCTCATTTGATATTCGGACACACCCTTCTTCAGCCGCAGCTGCGTAATTCTGTTTCTGACAAATTCTTCGTACATAGTAATCACCTCATATATTATGATAATCACTATTTCGCTTTGAATAGTAACAAAATATTTGTCGAATTATATTGATAAGTCTATAAATATATGTTATTATGCATCATATATACAAAAATATTCGATTAATATGTACGAAAAACAAAAAGAGGGTGTAAATTGTGGATGAGTTCGGTTGCGATTACGAATGCAGAACTGTGGGAGAGAGTATCACGAAATACAATATCCCAGACGATTGGTTTGCCAAATTTGATGTGGATGACAGTTTCTGTCCGCTCATTTCTATCCGTGTCGATAAAATGCGAAATTGTCCCGCTATGATGGCGCTAAAGCTTAGGATCATAGAAAATCCCGATGAAGAATACGCAGGATGTATGATTTTAGAAAAAGACAAGGCCATCTTTTTCAAGATCGATTATATGGTAGACTTGGTGAAGGCTATGGAAATGCTTTTATTAGACTAAAAAAAGTCCGGCAGACGGAAAAGCGTCTGCCGGTGTTTTTATGCATTTTGCAGCTGTTCTTTGTTATATTGCAGGGTGTATAGGTGATAATACTTGCCCTGCAGAGCCAGCAGCTCTCTGTGATTGCCCTGTTCCACGATCTGACCCTTACTCAGCAGAATAATATTATCCGCGTGCTGAATGGTGGACAGACGGTGGGCAACGATCAGCATGGTGCCGATGTTCTTCATCTTCTCCAAGGAGTCCTGAATGAGGATCTCCGTCTCGGTGTCGATGTTGGCGGTGGCTTCGTCTAAGATCATCACCGCAGGCTTGTGAATGATAGTCCGGGCGAAGGAAAGCAGCTGCCGCTGACCGGCAGAGAAGTTGTTGCCCCGCTCCCGCACCGGCTCGTCAAGACCGTTTTCCAGCTTATTTATGAAGGTGTCGGCATTGACATACCGGCAGGCCTCCATCACCTCTTCATCGCTGACATCCTCTTTTCGCAGCAGGATGTTACTGCGGATCGTACCGGAGAACAGGAACACATCCTGCAGCATCTGTCCAAAATGGCGGCGCAGAGAAGCGATCTTAATCTTCCGGATATCGATGCCATCAATTAGGATCTGACCCTTTTGTATATCGTAGTTCCGGCAGATCAGAGACAAAATAGTGGTCTTACCGGAGCCGGTAGAGCCAACAAAGGCAACGGTCTGCTTCGGCGCAATCTTAAAGGACACTCCCTTTAAGACCCACTCGTCGGGCTTATAGGCGAACCACACATCCTTAAATTCGATCTCACCCTTGATCTCGTCCAGCTCGATGGCATCCGGCTCGTCTACTACCTCCGGCACCATATCTAAGATGGTGAAGATCTTTTCCGCGGAGGCAAAAGACCTCTGGAGCATATCGAACTGCTCTGCCAGCGTCTGGATGGGGTTAAAGAACCGGGAGATGAACATATAGAAGGACACCAGCACCGCGCTGGTAATGGTCTGACCCAGGAAGGAAATGTCCTCGATCATTCCTTTACTTCCCATATAGAAAAGGCACAAGTTGGAGGAAACAAAGAGCATATAAACCATAGGACGGAAAATACCGAAGACAAACATACGGTTATATTTTGCCTTCTTGAGCTTATCGCTCTTTTCCTTGAACTGCGCCATTTTCGCATCTTCCTGATTGAATATCTGAGTAATCTTGATACCGGAGATATTTTCAGACAAGAAGGTGTTCACATCGGTGGTTGCCGTGCTGACCTTCCGGTGCGCTGCTCGGGAGAAGTGGCGGAACACTACCGTAAAGAGCACCACAAAGGGCACAAAGCACAAAACCATCAGTGTCAGCGCGTAGTTGAGCAGCAGCATCGCGCCCAAAACGCCGACGATCACCATTGTGTTCTTTGCCAGGGTTACAATGATGTTGGTAAACATAAAGGAAATGGCGTTGGGGTCGTTGGTCACACGGGTCACCAGTTTACCCACCGGGATATTGTTCAGCTGCTCGTGGGAGAGCTTTTCAATATGGGTGAAGATGTCCAGCCGCATTTGGGAGAGGATCTTCTGTCCGGTTTTTTGCAGTATCATTGCCTGCAGATAGGTGCAGATAAGCGACACGATCAGAATACCGGCGTAGACAGCCACCAAAGAGAACAGATAGCTAAGCGCAAATTCTTCCTTAATGACATCCTGAATATGACCCACCAGCAAGGGAGAGGCAATGTCATAGCCGATGGAGAGCACCATCACGAAAAAGACCACCACAAAGCTCTTCCAGTAGGGTCTTGCGTACCGCAGCAGACGGACGACGATCTCCTTATCCGCCATATGCCGCTCCCGGTCCTCGTCCTTTTCTTGCCTTTTTTTGAGCGCAAGATAGGCCGCCAAAAATACGATGGCAAAGGTACCGATCAGCGCGCCGACGATCAGAATCGGCAAATATTCATAAATCCAATCAGGCATTTGGCTCCCCTCCTTCCTCTTCCAGCTTCTGGAGATCTACCATCTTCCGGTAAGCCGGACAGGTACGGTACAGCTCCGGGTGAGGTCCAAAGGCGGCAAGGGCGCCATCTTCAATAAAAAGGATCTTATCCATATTCTCAATGGTAGAGATCCGGTGGGCAATGAGGATCGTGGTCTTGCCCGCCCGGGTGTCCCGGAGGTTTTGCAGAATGGTGGTCTCCGTCTTGGTATCCACCGCAGAAACGGAGTCATCCAGAATCAGGATTGGCGCGTCCTTGATCAGCGCCCGGGCAATGGAAATGCGCTGCTTTTGACCGCCGGAGACGGTGACGCCACGCTCGCCCAGCACCGTGCCGTAGCCCTTAGAAAACTCCTGAATATTGCTATGAATATCCGCCATACGGGCGGCGTGTACCACGGAGGATTCCGTCTTTCCGGGGATACCGAAAGCGATGTTATTCTCAATGGTATCGGAGAACAGGAAATTGTCCTGGGGTACATAGGCACAGGCTTGCCGTACAGAGCGGATGGAGACTGTGTTCACATCCTGCCCATCGATAAAGATCGTACCGTCAGGCACATTGTAGGTCCGGAGGATCAGATCCACCAAGGTAGTCTTACCCGAGCCGGTCTTACCTACAAGACCGATATTTTCACCGGCTTTGATCTCAAAGGAAACATCCCGCAGCGCATCGAACTCACCGTCGGGATAACGGAAGGTCAGATTTTTGAAGGTAATGTCACCCCGGACGTTTTCGAGGGCAGACACGCCCTCTTTATCCTTGACCGTTACCTCTGCATCCAGCAGCGCGCCCAGTCGCTCCAAGGAGGCCTTGCCGCGGCTGGTCATATCGATCAGCTCGGAAACTGCCATAATGGGCCAGACAATGGCGTTAAAATAACCGATAAATTCCAGCAACTGACCGGCATTAAACTGCCCCTTATAGACGAGATAGCCGCCGTAGCCTAAGATCACGCAAATAACGCTTTCCACGAACATGGTCACCAGCACACGCATAAGCACCGATGCCTTGGTATGGTCCATATTTGCCTTTTCGTTTTCCACATTCAGCTTCTTAAAGGCCATCAGCTCGACAGCTTCCTTGACGAACGCCTTAATGACCGCAATACCGGAAAAACTCTCTTGGGAGAAATCCGAAAGCTTTGAAAAGGCTTCCTGCCGGATGTCCCATTTCTTTGTCAGGTGCTGACCCACCACCGTGGCAGCGCCCAGCAAAAACGCCATAGGGATCAGGGACAGTACGGTCAGCATCGGGTCCATCTTCCACATATTGATGACTGCCATCACGCCCAGCATCACCGCGTCGAAGAACATCATAACGCCCCAGCCGAAGCACTCCTGCACGGTATCCAAGTCATTGGTAAAAAGGCTCATCAAGTCGCCCACTTTGTTGACCTGATAATACTCCCGGCTCAGGTCCTTGGCGTGGTTAAACATCCGGTTGCGCATATCCGCCTCCAGCCGCACTGCCGCGCCAAAGAAGCATACACGCCACAAGAACCGACCGATCACCATGACAATAATGACGCCGATCATCGGCATACAGATATGATCCAAAAGGAAATTCATATCAAATGCCACCTTAACACCGTCCACATCCACAAAGCCCATATCCATACCGTTAACGACCATACGGTAGAGCTTGGGGATAATAAGCTGCAGGTAGTCCACCATTGCCAGCGTCAGTAAGCCAAAAAACAGCGACAGCGCATATTTCCGATAATAGCGGTTAATATGCTTTCCAAATATCATCGCCGTGTCCTCCTGTCTGTAAAATAATGCAACAGATTCATTATACGCCTTCTTTTTCCCAATTGCAACAAAAAAAGACCGGAATTTTAGTTCCGGTCCAGTTCTTTGCCGTTTAAGACGGCGCGTATCAGTTTATCTCCCTCATACCTAAGGGTCAGCTTAAAAAAGGGCGCATCCTCCCATAGAAGCTTCAGGAAGATCTTGTCGCCCTCCCATTGGGGCAGGCTGTCCAAAAAGTCACGGCTGACCCATTGCAGGTCACCCTCGTCGCAAACCTTTAGCTCCCCCTCAAATTTATCTGCCGTAAAAAGGTGCATATCCTGGTCATATTCCGGCTTTTCGGTGAGAAATGTGACGATGCCCCGGTAGCGGTAGCCGGTAAGCCGTAGCCCCGTCTCCTCCTTCGCTTCCCGGAGAAGACACATTTCCGGTGTCTCTCCCGGCTCGAATTTGCCGCCGATACCGATCCATTTGTCTTTATTGATGTCGTTCTTCTTTTTCACCCGGTGGAGCATCAGTACATCATTCCCCCGGAGGATATAGCAAAGTGTGGTATTTAGCATTGTTTTCTCCCCTGATATGCGACTCTTATGGCGTGCTGAAGGTTTTCCACCAGGATCTCCCTGTGGCCATCCTCCTTTTCGCCGTCGATGGTCCAGGGCATATCCTCCGGCGCCGTAACCCGGACGGTGCGGGTATTGAGGAAGGTCATCATCCTGCAGTTATACTTTTTGGTCTGTATTGCCTGCAGGCAGGCTGCCAGCTCTACAAGATCCCGGGGTGCCCGGACAAGTAGCAGCTCAAACTTACCGTCCCGCATATCCACCACAGTGGGGTCTAACTTCAGGATCCCGCCAAGGCTGGTGGAATTGCAGATGGCGCCGAACAGGAAATCATCCTCCACGATCCCTTCATCGGTCTCAAAACGCAGATGATGGGTCTTAATTTGGGACAGCTCCTGAATGCCCTCCAATAGATACGCCATATGTCCAAGGGAATTTTTAATGCTTTGAGGCGTTGCGTAGCTGGTGCGGGTAAAGGCACCAAAGGATGCCACATAGGCAAAGTGCCTCCCGTTAAAGACGCCAACATCGTATTTCCGCGCCCGTCCGGCAGCAATAATCTTTGCAGCCTCTATAGGATTTGTGGGAAGTCCCAGACTGCTGGCAAAATCATTGGTTGAGCCGGCAGGGATGTAGCCGATGGGCGTATCTGCACCGCTCTGTAAAAGCCCGGACATCGTCTCGTTATAAGTACCGTCACCGCCGCAGCAGACCACGATGTCCATCTCCCCTGCCCGGGCTTTTGCCTGCTCCATCGCTTCCCCCTGCCCGGAGGTCACATAGGTATGGACATCATACCCCGCCCGGTTGAAAATAGCCAAAATATCTGCAAGGTATTTATTGGCCTTCCGCTGTCCTGCATTGGGGTTGAGGATAAACAGCATTTTTTTCAAGGATCTCACCCTCTTATTGGTAGTTTCCTGCATTATAGCACAGTTCCTATGGATTGTATACGTCCATAAGTTTGCGAATTTGTAAACAATTTTATTTCTGCTCCGGTAATGGGATGGGAAAATGCCAGCTTCCCCGCGCAAAGAGCTTGGGTATGGATGCCCATTTCCCGGGATAGTGCAAGAGATTCTTCATTTCCGTACTGGGGATCTCCCAGGATCGGGTGCCCAATATGGGCGCAGTGTACCCGAAGCTGATGAGTCCGCCCGGTAATGGGATGCAGCTCCAGCAGACTATACTTATCCCTGTTTTCCAACCGGACAAATTCTGTCCGGCAGGGCTTGCCACTGTCACTTACATACCGAAGCAGGCTGGGCGGTTCCCGCCGGGCAATGGGCGCATCAATGACACCCGCCTCCGGTGGAACACCGTAAACCAGTGCAAAATAGGTCTTTTTCATTGCATTTTCCCGGAGCTTCTCCATCATAAGGGCGTGGATGTGGGCGTTTTTCGCCAGCAAGACTACCCCGAAGGTATCCCGGTCTAACCGGGTAACAGGATGAAAGGCACAGCTTTGGTTGGTTTTTCTGTAGTAACCCAAAACAAAATTGGCAAGTGTCCCGGTATTGCACGCCCGGGATGGATGGATCAACATTCCTGCTGGCTTATCCACCGCCAGCAAATGTTCGTCCTCATAAAGAACGTTCAAGCTCCCCTCCTCTGCCGGATACTGAGGTGCAGGGTCAGGAAGCAGGGCCGTTACGGTGTCTCCCGGCTGTACAAGGTAGTCCGTATGGCAGGGCTCGCCGTTAACCAGTAACCGCTCATCCCATTTGAGCTTATTCATAAGGCTGAGCGACATTCCCATTTCTTCCCGCAAGACCTTGGAAAGTCTGCCGCCCTCTACCGCTTTATGTCGCAGCTCCATATTGCACCCCCCTTTTATATATAAAATTATAGCACCGTTCTCCCCACGGCGCAAGAGGGGCGCTATTCGAATTGGTAATTGACAATTTGGTGTCATTGGGGAAGGTGTTCTTTCCGGATTTACAATTTTCCTCTTTCTATTTTACAAAAAATGTGCTATAATATTTTCAAATCAAAAAGGAGGTTTCCAATGAAATTGTTTGAAGATTTTCACTATGTAGGTGTCAACGACCATCAGGTCGATCTGTTTGAGGGGCAGTATGTTGTCCCCAACGGCATGAGCTACAATTCCTATGTGATCACAGATGAAAAGGTCGCCGTTATGGATACGGTAGATAAGAACTTTACCCACCAATGGCTGGATAACATCCACACCGTGCTGGGTGACCGTCAGCCGGATTACTTAGTGATCCAGCATATGGAGCCGGACCACTCCGCAAATATTGCCAATTTCCTGAAGGTCTACCCAGAGACCGTGGTCGTCTCCTCCAGTAAGGCATTTGCGATGATGCAAAACTTCTTTGGCACCGACTATGCAGACCGCCGCATCGTGGTCTCCGAGGGGGACACCCTGCCTTTGGGCAAGCACACCCTGACCTTTGTGGCTGCGCCTATGGTCCACTGGCCTGAGGTCATTGTGACCTACGATCTTTACAGCAAGGTGCTCTTCTCTGCTGACGGCTTTGGTAAGTTCGGTGCTTTAGACCGGGAAGAGCCTTGGGAGGACGAAGCACGCCGTTACTATATCGGCATCGTGGGCAAGTACGGCCCGCAAGTGCAGGCGCTGCTGAAAAAGGCTTCCACCTTGGAAATTTCCGCCATTTACCCCCTCCACGGACCGGTGCTGACGGAGAATTTGGGTCACTATTTGAAGCTTTACGACCTTTGGTCCTCCTACCAACCGGAGGCAGAGGGCATCGTCATTGCCTACACCTCTGTCTACGGCAACACCAAGGCCGCTGTGGAGCTGCTGGCGCAGAAACTCACCGAAAAGGGCTGCCCCAAGGTCATCGTCCACGACCTTGCCCGCTGCGACCAGCCGCAGGCCGTTGCAGATGCCTTTAAGTATAATAAGATCGTCCTTGCTACCACCACCTATAATGCCGATGTATTCCCCTTTATGCGGGACTACATCATTCACCTGACCGAGCGGAACTTCCAAAACCGCACCGTAGCCCTGATGGAAAACGGCTCCTGGGCGCCCCTTGCCGCTAAGGTGATGAAAAAGATGCTGGAGGGTTGCAAGAATATTAACTACACGGAAAGTAGTGTCCGTATTCTCTCCGCGCTGAATGAAGATAGCCGGGAACAGATCGAAAAGATGGCAGACGAGCTGTGCCGTGAGTATCTTGCCCGGCAGGATGCCACCGCCAACAAAAACGACCTGACTGCGCTCTTTAACATTGGATACGGTCTGTATGTGGTCACCTCCAACGACGGCAAGAAGGACAACGGTCTGATTGTCAA
>SVLR01000051.1 GCA_015067785.1 Oscillospiraceae bacterium | reverse complement strand
ATGCCTGACTCCGAGTTCATTCAGTTCCACGCGGAGACTGCCGGCGACAACGCCAAGGCGATCGTGAAGATGGCGATCGAGAACTTCAAGAACCGTACCCCCGAGCTGGTAAACATCCCCAACCAGAAGCAGAAGGCAAGAGTCGGCTATTCCGTCGAAGCCATCAAGAAGGTTCTGGACGGCGTTGCCAACTCTCAGGTGGACGAGTTCGGCACCACCAAGCCCCTGATCGAGTGTGTACACTCCGGTGTCCTCCGTGGCGCTGTGGCTATGGTCGGCTGTAACAACCCCAAGGTCCGTCCCGACTCTGCTCACATCGGTCTTATGAAAAAGCTGCTGGAAAACGATATCATTCTGATCGTCACCGGCTGTTCTGCCCAGGCTGCTGCCAAGGCAGGTCTTATGGATCCTGTTCAGGCTAAGGAATACTGCGGCGCAGGTCTGAAGCGTGTCTGCGAGCTGGCGGGCATTCCTCCTGTTCTGCATATGGGCTCCTGCGTGGATATTTCCCGTATGATGGTTCTGGCTTCCGATATCGCCAAGGACTGGGGCATCAACATTTCTCAGGTCCCCGTTGTTGGCTGCGCACCCGAATGGATGAGTGAGAAGGCTGTCTCCATTGGTAACTACGTTGTAGCCACCGGTATCGAGACCTTCCTGGGCGTTGACCCCTACTCCAAGGGCTCTACCGAAGTCACCGAGCTGCTGCAGGGCGAAAACGGCATCAATAAGTGGGTCGAGGCGAAGTTCGTCGTCGATACCGATATCGACGCTCTGGGCGACAAGATGATCGCTTGCATCGAAGCAAAGCGTGCTGCTCTGGGCATCTAATCTATGAAGATCGCCATTACCGGAAAAGGCGGCGTGGGTAAAACCACTCTGTCCTCTACGCTGGCAAGACTGTACGCCGATGAAGGCCGTACCGTCCTTGCCGCCGATGTAGACCCGGATGCCAATTTGGGTCTTGCGCTGGGTATGACCCAGGAGGAAGTGGATGCCATCATCCCCATCTCCCGGATGCGCACTCTGGTGGAGGAACGGACCGGTGCAACGGCTGCCAATAAATTCTTCAAGCTCAATCCTTATGTAGCGGACATCCCCGAGATCTATGCCAAGGAAGTAAACGGCGTGAAGCTGCTTGTTATGGGCACGGTGGATGTAGGCGGAAGCGGCTGCGTCTGTCCCGAGCATGTGATGCTCAAGGCCATCCTGTCTTCTTTGACCTATCGGAAAAACGATGTGGTCATTATGGATATGGAAGCCGGTCTTGAACATTTGGCGCGCGGAACGGCTGCCAATATGGATCAGTTTATCGTGGTCATCGAGCCCGGTGCCCGCAGCGTGCAGACCTACCGCAATGTAAAGCGGCTGGCTTCCGATCTGGGGGTAAAAACCGTCCGGGTGGTTGCCAATAAGGTGCGCTCTGAGGATGACGAGGACTATATCCGTTCCGTCATCCCCGCAGAAGACCTGCTGGGCTTTATCCACTACAATCAGGATGTGATCGAGGCAGACCGTCAGGGAAGATCGCCCTACGATTTTAGCCCCGAAGCCACCCGCGAGATTCGGAAAATCAAAGCCATTTTGGATCAAGATGATAAATAAGGAGGAAATACCGTGACACTTTTTGATAGAGTATTCGGCGGTAACGACTACAATTACGAGCGTACCGTAGCCGCCATTGATGCAGCGATCGCCCAGTATGGCGAAGCTGAACCCGTAGCATTCCCCAATACTGCCTACAACCTGCCGTGCTACTACTCCATCACCGGCAAGAAGATCAACAATCTGGGCGAGCTGAAGGCTGCTCTGGAAAATGACATTAAGCCCATGATGACCCGCAATCCCCGCCTGCAGGATGTTTTCGACAGCGGTATCGCTTCTGCTCTGTGTGCAGAGTTTTTGGAAGTTCTCAAGTACATCGGCGGAAACGAGCCCTACACTGAGCCCGAAATGGGCTTCCTGACCGACTCCTTCGTGCGTAATCTGGGTCTGCCTCTGGTTACCGGCGACATCCCCGGCGTTGCCGTTATCATCGGCGGTGCTGAGGACCCTGCCGAGACGGTAGCGCTGGCAAAGTCCTATCAGGCACAGGGCATTCTGGTTACACTCACCGGCGATTCCATCAAGCACTGCTATGATGCCGGTATGAATTTGGGCGAGGGCGTGCGTGTTGTACCCCTTGGCTATGAGATGCAGTCCGTCATCCATGTTGTTTCCGTAGCGCTGCGTGCTGCGCTGATCTTCGGTGCCATCACCCCCGGCGACACCAAGGCTCTGTACAAGTACACCATGGACCGCGTGAAGGCATTTGTCAACGCCTACAAGTCCCTCTCCGACGAAATCGTTTCCTACGGTGCCGGCGCGATCTGCCTGGGCTTCCCCGTTATCTCCAACGAGACCGAGAATATGTTCCGCGTTCCCAAGTCCCTGATCCAGCAGCTGGACACCTCCAAGTGGAACGCAACCTCTCTGGAAGCCCGTGACATCAAGCTGAAGATCACCAAGATCGACATTCCTGTTTCCTACGCCACTGCCTTTGAGGGCGAGATCATCCGTAGGGGTGATATGCAGGTGGAAGTGGACGGTTCCCGCGTGGACTGCTTCGAGCTGGTGCAGACCATGGAGATGCAGGATATCGAGGATCACAAGATCACCGTTATCGGACCCGAGATCGACGAGATCCCCGTTGGCTCCAAGATTTCTCTTTCCTACACCATCGAGGTTGCCGGCAAGGCTATGCAGGCGGACTTCGAATCTGTTATGGAGCGTAAGATCCACGCTTGGCTCAACTGTATCGAAGGCGTTATGCACACCGGTCAGCGCGATATGATCCGTGTCCGTATTTCCAAGGCTGACTTTGAAGCCGGCTTCAAGTTCCGTCATCTGGGCGAGGTTCTCTACGCCAAGGTTATGAGCGAGTTTGAGGCAGTTGCTGACAAGTGTCAGGTCACCATCGTGGTGGATGCCGAGCAGAACAAGGCGCTGCGCGCTAAGGCAAATGAGATCTTCAATGCCCGTGATGCCCGTCTGGCTTCTATGACGGACGAATCCGTCGATGAGTTCTATACCTGCATTATGTGTCAGGCATTCTCTCCCAGCCATGTATGTATCGTTACTCCCGAGCGTCTGGGTCTGTGCGGCGCTGTTTCCTGGCTGGACGCAAAGGCCACCCAGGAGCTGGATCCCCACGGTCCCTGCCAGCCCATCCTCAAGACCGGCTGTCAGGACGAGCGTCTGGGTCGTTACGACTCTATGGACGAAGCGGTCAACAAGTACTCCCACGGTGCGGTTGAGAAGATCACGCTGTACTCCCTGTTCCAGGATCCTATGACCTCCTGCGGTTGCTTCGAGTGTATCTGTGGCGTTGAGCCCTGCTCTATGGGTGTTGTTATCACCTGCCGTGAGCATGCCGGTCTGACACCTCTGGGTATGAGCTTCTCCGATATGGCTTCTATGACCGGTGGCGGTGTGCAGACCCCCGGCTTCATGGGCCACGGCAAGCACTTCATCTCCTCCAAGAAGTTCATCGCAGCCGAAGGCGGCCCCGCCCGTATCGTCTGGATGCCCAAGATGCTGAAGGATCAGATGCGCGAGCGTCTGGATGCTACCATTATGGAAATGTACGGTGTTGAGAACTTCACCGATATGATCGCTGACGAAACCATCTGCAGCGAGGATCCCGAGCAGCTTCTGAACTATCTGGCCGAGGTCGGTCACCCCGTTCTGGGCATGGAACCCTTCGATATGTAATTCCTACAAAAATCCCCAACTCGCCCGAGTTGGGGATTTTGTTTCCTGTAGGTGTCAGCTTTCAATTAGTTCCAAAATCCCTTCCCCTGGGGGGAAGGTGGCACGGCGATAGCCGTGACGGATGAGGAACGGCGTGCAGTATAGGTCTGCACAAATGCGAATACGAAGCATTACCGCCCGCATTCCTCACCCGGTTTTTGTTTCACAAAAACCACCCTCCCCTCGGGGGAGGGGATCAGGATGGTTGATAACCATCTTTGCAATCGCTTATGATGGTTTAAGGACTTGCTTATTTTTAGAATCTATGGCATAATCAAAGCAGAATCTGTAGAAAATGGAGTACCCCCTATGCGAGAGATTAAAAAGGTTTCCGATTCCTTTACGGAGCAGCAATATCTGATCTGCCCCGCCCATATCAATCATTACGGACGGCTTTTTGGCGGTCAGCTTCTGAAATGGATCGACGAGCTTGCCGGTATCGTTGCCATCCGCCATTGCGGCGGCACCGTTACGACTGCGGCAATTGATAACCTGCAATTTCAGGCACCGGCCTATACCGGGGATATGATCGTTTTGCAGGGAATGGTGACTTATGTGGGTCGTACTTCTATGGAAGTGCGGGTGGACACCTATCGGGAAGCGCTGGACGGAAAAAGAGAGATGATCAACCGGGCATATATCGATATGGTCTGCATCAACTGTAAAGGCGAGCCCACGGAAGTGCCGGATCTGCTCCCCGAAACAGACGAACAGAAGCAAGAATACGAAGCCGCCAAGAAGCGGAAGCAAATGCGAAAGCAACGCCGCCAAGAGGGTTTTTGAGAATAGAAATATCCGCATCAAAAGATGCGGATATTTTCATTGTATAAAGAAAACCACCAGCACGGCTGGTGGTTCCAAAAAGCTTTAGCTATGCCCAGTCCCGCCGCAGCGGTAAGCCGCCCCTGTGTAAGGGGAGGTGCCCAGTGCGCACACTGGGCGGAGGGGTTGTTCTCATAGTGTCAATCCCTCAGTCAGCCTGTTCGGCTGACAGCCCTGCCGGGCCCGCGCCCCTTTTGTCCGCGTTGCGGACATTTTCCCCGCTAACGGGGAAATCTACCCTTTACACAAGGGAGCCTTCGGTGCGCTAATTACCGCATTTGCGGTGGTGGGGCAAAACACGCAAGCGAAAGAAAATTCGATGAGCCTATAGGCTCGGCAGGTTGTAGGCCCTAAGGGGGCCTGTGCATACCACCGGCACGGCCGGTGGTTATGATTCTCCTTTAACTCTGGCTTCGATGCGCTTTAAGGCATATTCCATCGCCTTATAGACGCTTTCGGGGACCCGGTCCATATAATTGTTTTCGTAAGCAGCCATCGTTTCTTTAATTCGCATGACCCGCAGATCCCGGAATTCCTGCCGGACGGTGAAAATGGGCGTGTAGCTGTAACCCGTGACCTTGGTCTCACCGGTTTGGTGGTTTTTGGTGATCTCCAAATCCAAAAGAATGGAGTACTCTGAGCCTGCCCGGGTGGCATCTCCGAAGAAATCACCTAAGGAGTAGGCGACGAATGCGCCGGTTTCCTTGTCAAATTCCAGCTTCTGTACATAGTGAGGGTGGGTGCCGATGATGGCGTCCGCGCCATTTTCCTGCAGCAGCTCCTTGATCTGCTTTTGGGTCTTGCTGATGGAGTCGTTAAATTCGCTGCCCCAATGGACCATTGCAACGATGATATCCGGGCTGGCGGCATGCACTCTGTTCATCACCTTGGTGATGCCCTCGGTATCTACCTGCTGATAGGTGCTGTCGTAGTCCTTATACAGAAGGTTGATGCACCCCTCAGTACCGGCAGGCAGGGTCATACCGTCCATACCCTTGGTAAACGCCACAAAGGCAATGCGAATGCCTTGTACCTCTACTAAGGTATAGCCTTTTTCCTTTTTGGCTTCCTCCGGACTGCGGTATGCGCCCAGAGGGATGAGCGCAGAATGCTCCACAGTATCTATAGTAGATACAAGACCGGCAATGCCACCGGAGACGGAGCAGGAATTGGCGAGCTGTAAGATGTCCACACCGGCAGCGGCCAAAGCCTTTGCAAGACTTGCAGGTGCGCTGCGGCTCTCGCTGCCGTAGGGCTCACCGTGGAAATTGCCCTCAAAGTTCAATATGGATATGTCAGCGTTGCTCAGCAGCGGCAGAACATCCATAAAGGCCTTTTGGAAGCTGCCGTCACTACCGGCGGCTGCCACCACATCATTTGTGACATTTAAGTCACCGCCGGCGGTAAGATGGATGACCGTTTTGTTTCCGTCATCGGGATCTGCCGGGCCGTTTGATCTGCCCATAAATAGGGCAGCTATGATAACACCAACGATGCAGAGCACGGCAACGGTCACAGAAGGCCACAGCCGCCGCGTGCTCTCCCTGCGGGGCCGTCTTTTTTCGTTTTTCGGTTGGTTTTCCATCGTCATTTCCTCCCCACAGAATATGCCTATTATACTATACTGGCGGTCGTTGCACAAGTACCAACTTTACAGAACGGAAAATTTGGTGTAAAATAGGGACATAAGGAGGCGATGCTGTGGATCAGACACCTGTGGGCAGATTTGCCCCGACCCCTTCCGGCAGGATGCACTTGGGAAATGTATTTGCGGCGCTGGTGGCTTGGCTCTCTGTGAAAAGTCAAAACGGACAGCTTGTTTTGCGGATGGAGGACATCGACACCCAACGCACAAGTGCGGAATATGCCGAAATTCTCCGGGACGACCTGCGCTGGCTGGGACTTATATGGGACGAAGAAACCCCGGCGCAAAGTACCCGAAGTGCCGTTTACGACCGGTATTTCTCCATATTGGAGGAAAAAGGGCTGTTATTTCCTTGTTACTGTACCCGCAGCCAGCTTCACAGCGTTAACGCGCCTCACCTTTCTGACGGCACTTATGTCTATCCCGGCACCTGCCGGAATTTGACGGACACACAAAAAGCAGCGTTTCAAAGAGCACCGGCGTGGCGTGTCCAAGTTCCTGACCGGGAATATAGGGTAAATGACCTGTGCCAAGGCATCTATCGGGAAAACCTGCTGACCGATTGCGGAGATTTCGTGGTCCGCCGGGCAGACGGTGTCTATGTTTATCAGCTGGCGGTAACGGTAGACGACGGCGAAGCCGGTGTTACCGAGGTGGTCCGGGGGCAGGATCTTTTATCCTCCGCACCCCGGCAGATGTATCTGCAGGAGCTGTTTGGCTTTCCGCACCCGCAGTACGGCCATGTACCGATGCTCCTCGCGCCCGATGGCAGACGGCTCAGTAAGCGGGACAGGGATCTGGATTTGGGCTATCTGCGCCAGCGCCTTTCCCCGGAGCAACTCATTGGCACCCTTGCCTACTGCGCCGGCATTATTGACCGTGAGGAAGCGATCTCCGCCCGGGAACTGGCAACGCAATTTTCGTGGGATAAATTAAAGGGAGATGCCATTATAATGACAGACACCCTGTTTGCGGACAAATAAATCTATCTTTTTTTGCAAGATTGTGGTATAATCGAAAAAAATACACAGGAGGGACTTCTATGAAAAAACCCGTTCTTGTAGTTATGGCAGCCGGTATGGGCAGCCGTTACGGAGGTCTCAAGCAGATCGACCCGGTAGGCAGCCGCGGTGAAGCAATTTTGGATTACTCTCTGTTCGATGCCTATGAGGCAGGTTTTCAAAAAGCAGTTATCATTATTAAAGAGGCAATTTCTGCTGACTTTATGGAGGTCGTAGGCAAGCGCCTCCAAAGATGCCCGATGGAGATCGTCTATGCTTATCAGGAGCTGCAGAAGCTGCCGGAGGGCTTTTCTGTGCCGGAAGGACGCATCAAGCCTTGGGGCACCGGTCACGCAATTCTCTGCGCCAAGAACGAAATTGACGACGCGCCTTTTGCGGTGATCAATGCAGATGATTACTACGGCAAAGATGCCTTTCGGGTTATGTATTCCTACTTAAACAGCCTTTCGGACGGTGACGAGGGCAAATACTGTATGGTGGGCTATCAGCTTGGCAATACGGTTACAGACCACGGCTCTGTTTCCCGTGGCGTCTGTCAGGTAAATGAAGCTGGATATCTTACGGACATCGTGGAGCGTACCCGTATTGAAAAATACGAGGGTGGGATCCGCTTTACAGCCGATGATGGTGCGCATTGGGAGGCGCTTTCCTTTGATACGATCGTTTCTATGAATATGTTCGGCTTTACACCCGGCTTTTTGGACGCGATAGAAAAGGGCTTCCCCGCATTTTTAGAGACCCAGGTTTCCGAGAATCCCATGAAAGCAGAGTACCTGCTACCCCGAATGGTAGACAAATATATGAAAGAAGAAAAAGCGACAGTGCGGGTCCTTCGCTCTGCCGATAAGTGGTACGGCGTGACCTACGCTGCCGATAAGCCCATCGTTGTGGCGGCTCTGGCCCGCTTCGCCGCCGAAGGCAAATACCCCGATGGCCTTTGGAAGTGAAATATTGGAAAATATGTGACATATATCACATCTAACGCCGTTGTTTTCGGTTATAATAAGGCTACAAATAAGAAAACAAGGAGGAAGTAAATATGTCCGCTATTCAAGTAACGAGAGAGAATTTTGAGCAGATTGTAGTAAATGCAGAGAAAAAAGTCCTGGTAGACTTCTGGGCGCCCTGGTGCGGTCCCTGCCGGATGGTACTTCCCGTGGTGGAAGAGATTGCCGAGGAGCGGGACGACATCGTGGTAGGTAAAGTCAATGTAGATGAACAGCCGGAGCTGGCAAACCGTTTTGGCGTTATGACCATCCCCACGCTGATCGTCTTTGAAAACGGCGAGGAGCAGCAGCGTTCCGTCGGCGCAAAGAACAAAAAAGCAATTCTCAATATGGTAGACTAACAAAACGCACCCAGCAACTGGGTGCGTTAAAACTTTCAAAAAAACCACGTCATTGCGAGGAGCGAAGCGACGTGGCAATCTCCTTTGATTGTTATTTTCGGTAAAGCATTTCGTCATCCACCGGGATGCTGCCATTGGTGGCTTCGTATTCCTTGACGCAAATTTGCGCGAGGTATTCGAGCTGTGCGTTCAGTGACCGTTTACTATCCTTGGCAACATAGGTAATTTTATAAAGAAGCTCCGGATCAAAGCGGATACCGGTTTGAATTTTGTTTGTCGCCATGATAACACCTCACTAAAATTATGATAACAGTATAGCAACATATATGTTGAAATTATACAAACAAAGTGTTATCATATAGATGCGATGCATATTAAGGAGGTGAGACGATGTTTGAATTAACAGAAAAAATTGCACAGGCAAGCGCTTCTGAAATAGAAGAACTCTTAAATGCAGTACTGCAACGGTATTCTGTGTTGTTTCCTGATTGGGAGATAAGCACAATTTCTATACAAAAAAGCGCTGACCGGAATGAGCAGCTTGACCGGATGATCACAATGCTGCAAAATATGAAAAAATAAATTCTAAACTATCAACTCTCAATTTTCCGTTATTTCTCCATTATTTTCAAATAATTCTTGACATTTCCCTTAATGCTCTATATAATATTGTAGCCTGCGTGCGCAGGCATATCCTTGCTCCCGGCAGCGTCGGGGGCCAAAAGTCCAAAAGGAGGTGCAAACAAAATGGCTAAGATCACCGGTAAGTATGAGGTGCTCTACATCATCGACCCCGCTCAGGGCGAGGAGGGCATCGCTGCACTTGTGGAAAA
>SVLR01000050.1 GCA_015067785.1 Oscillospiraceae bacterium | reverse complement strand
GTCGTAGATAACACAACAATTAAGACTACAGGTTATGCCGGCTAATCCCCGGTAATTAAAAAGTCCGACCTAAAAGTCCGACCTAACCCCTTCGGGGGTTAGGCGGCAATCAAAGGACATATTCCTAAAGGACATATTCCTATTTCTGTCATTGCAAACCAGTCCGCAGACTGGTGTGGCAATCTATACGGCATACTTAAGATTGCCGCGTCGCTTCGCTCCTCGCAATGACAACGAAAATGTGTCTTTTGACTGCTGCATTGCAAAATATATAAAGAGGAGGACATTATGCTAAGTAAAATCAAAATCAGATTGGCAACCGTTGCACTTGTTGCGATCGTTATGTCCTTGTTTAGCTATAACACTTATGCGTACTACACCACCGTTGGCAAGGCGACCAGCGTGGTAACCACCGGCAATATCCAGTTTATTATCCACGAAACCACCGATCAGGGTAAGGAATTCCCCCAGGAGGGTGTGTATATCGTTCCCGGTGATGTGGTGTCCAAGAAGGTTACCATCGAAAGTGACTGCGTGCATCCCTTCTATCTGCGGGTCAAGATGGTCTACGGTGTGGATTCCCAGGAGCTGACCGCTGAGGATTGTTTCAAGCTCAACATCAATGAGGAATACTGGGAGCTGCACGACGGCTGGTATTACTACAAGGGCATTGTAGAGCCGGGTGACACGACACCCCATATTTTCTCCCATGTTGAGATCGTAGGCTCTAAGGTGGATAACAGCTATCTCGGCAAGACCCTGAAACTGACGGTCAAGGCACAGGCTGTTCAGAGCGAGCATAACCCCATTACCGGCGGAGACACATTTACGGCCTCCGGCTGGCCCAAGGAATAAGGAGGGGTATTGATGAGAAGGTTTTTAGTTACAGTACTGGCTGTATTACTGCTCCTTTCTGTCACAGGGACTGCCTATGCAGATGAGATAGATCAGGAGAACGGGAAAGTCACTTATGACGGTAATTCCCAGCGCTTCATTTTTGAGCCCGGCAGCGGACATTCTCCCAATGACCTTTTTCCGAATTTCAAAGAGGTTATGCCCGGCGATACCTTGACCCAGAAGATCACCGTGAAAAACGACGCTTCCGAAAAGGTAAAGGTAAAGCTCTACCTGCGCTCCCTGGGCGCGGATGAAGATTCCAAGGCGTTTCTGTCTCAGCTGCGCCTGAAGGTGCAAAAGAGCAACAATAACACTATGGCATATATGTTTGATGCTGCGGCAAGTGAAAGCGCCCAGCTCAGCGATTGGGTATGCCTCGGTGTTTTATACTCCGGCGGTGAGGTCAACTTGGATGTCCTTTTGGAGGTACCCGTGGAGCTGGACAGCTCCTTCCAGAATAAGATCGGTTATGTGAACTGGGAGTTTATGGTGGAGGAATTCCCCGTAGGACCCAACGACCCGAAGCCCCCGAAGACCGGCGACAATTCTAATTTGTTACTGTGGACTGCCTTGTTGGCAGGCTCCGGTATCCTGTTTATCATTCTTTTGCCTTGGCGCAAAAAAGACAAAGAAGAGGAAAAAAAGAGCGCACAACTCTGATGAGGGAGGAATAGAGCGTGAATTCTGCGCGTAATAAAAAACCATATAAGAAGTTCGCTTTAGCCCTCAGCCTGTTCCTCCTCGTTGTTTGGGGAATCTTGGGTACAGGGGCATCGCTGGCTTGGTTTGTGGATGTTTCCGATGAAGTGACCAATATCTTCCACACGGCAGAGTTTGATTTGGTGGTCCGGCATCGCGTTGAGCCCGGTAAGTGGGTTGAGGTAGATGCCAATACACCTGTGTTCAATAATGAGGCCCTTTACGAGCCCGGCTATGTGCAGATCGTGTATTTAGAGGTGGAAAATGCGGGCGATGTTGCCTTTGATTTCCATACGGCGGTCAGCGTGATCGGTTCTTCCGTCGCAACGAATAAGTTCGGTCAGCAATTCTGGCTCCACGAGTATCTGCGGTTTGGTATTGCCCTTGCAGGTAGTGAAGCAGAAATGGATGAGGCGGTTTCCACCCGTGGAAAGGCGGTTTCCCTTTCAACGATGAAGCTGCAGAACTATTCCACCGAGGTGGCATCGCTTGAAGCCGGAGAAAAGGCATATTTGGCGATCATTGTGCGTATGCCTGAGGAAGTTGGTAACGAGGCAAACCATATTGAAGGCGCTCCGCAGGTGGAGCTTGGCATTATTGTCAAGGCAGACCAGCAGAAATGATCGCGAGGTATTAAAGCGAAAGGAGGTCGATCGTGTGAAAAAGCTTTTTGAAGCATTTTTTGCGATTCCTGAGGACGGAAAAGTCCCTGAAAAAGTAATGCTCACACGGGCGGCACTTTCGGTCATTGTTATCGTTGTGTGTCTGGCTGCCATGGGAATTACCGCATATGCTTATTTTTCCCATAGCTTGATCTCCGGTCAGAACACCATCCAGGCCGCAGGTTTCATTGTCAATGTTACGATACAAAATACCGACCCCAATCAGGAGCCGGTGCAGATAGAGAAAACGGATCGAAAGGGGCAGGTAGCGACCCTTCTTGCCGGAAATACATATTCTGTAACCATCGAGAGAACGGGCAATGCGTCTACCGGCTATTGTAAAATTTTTGTAGCCGGCGATGACGAGCCGGTGTATCATACCCAGCAGCTCAGTGCAGATGTAAGTACCGATGCAAGTAAGAAAAGCGCGATCACATTTACCCTGACAGTGGCGGAAATGACGAAGATCTCCTTCTATGCGAATTGGGGCACCTCCTCCTATTATGCTGCATATGTGGAAGATGGCGAGAATGGTGCGCTTTATATTTTAGACGGAGAAACGGTTGCAATACCGTAAATTTTTTTAAATGGCGATCGGAATAAATTATGAAGAAAAACATTCGTATCATACTAAGTGTCCTCTTGGTATGTGTGATGCTTTTTTCCGGATATCAGATCTACCGGGAGCTGAAAATGCAGAAGGAAAGCGAAGATGTCCACGCGGAAATGGAAGGCTTCGTGCAGATCCCGGATACACAGCCCGTTAAGGAAGAGGAAACCCAGCCCGGACAAACAGAGCCGGAGGAGACCCAGCCGGTACAGATCGGGCCTGTCATTGATTTTGCCGGACTGAAGGCAATCAATGAAGAATGCGTGGCTTGGATCTATATTGAGGATACAAGGATCAATTACCCCGTTATGCAGGGGAAGGATAACGACTATTATCTGAACCATCTGATCAATGGCAAATGGAATGGCGGTGGCTCCATTTTTATGGATTACCGGGTCAAGGCGGACATCTCTGACCGGCATACTATTTTGTACGGTCACCGCCTGAAAAACGGCAATATGTTCCATGGTATTACGAAGTATAAAAGACAGTCCTATTATGAAAGCCATCCCACGGGCTACTTGGTCACACCGGAGCAGACCTATTTGATCGAATTCTATGCGGCCTATGTGGTCAGCGCGGAGGACGATGCGTGGTGGGTCCGGTTTGAAGACAATGCGCAGTACGGTGCATGGCTGCAGAAGGGGAAGGACCGCTCTCTTTTCAAGAGTGCTGTCATGCCGGGGATCACAGACAAGGTGATCACTTTGTCTACCTGCACCTATGAAATGGATGATGCCCGCTTTGTGCTTCAGGGCATCCTGAGACCGGTATAAGGATAAATAAAAGGATCAGCGGCAGAGGATTTCTCTGCCGCTGATCCTTTATTCCTTTACATTTTTTCCATTGTGGTGGGCAGGGGCTCTTTTGCAGCGCCTTCAGCCGGATTCTCCAGAGAGATTTTTGGGGTGGTATCCTTCTTGGCGTTGGGATGGGCGAAATTCTTGCTGTCGATTCTGCGAAGGACCCAGGAAATTTCGCTGACCCGCTCGATCAGCTCACCAAAGCCGTACATGGCCCAAGAAGAGAGCCAGGCAATGACAGGTCCGATGATGGCAAGCGCCATGCCGTACATAATGAGATCATCGTCAAGTGCTACCAACAGCACACCGCCGATGGCAGAAAGCGCTGCTTCTATAATGCAAATTGCCTTTGCCAAGCCTTTGATTTTTCCACCGATATTACTATACATATATGTAACCTCCTATTGCAATTATGATTATTCTATCACAGCTTTTTTCCGGTTTCAAGTCTTAGAAAATATATTTCTGAAAACCGCTTGTTGGCAGAAAATGACCGATGGACGCAAATGCCGGGATTTTGAGTGCGAGATGTGTTATGATCCCGGTAGCAAACAAAAGGAGGAAACAAAATGGATGGGATTGCAATTTATAACCTGACAAAAAAGTATAAGGATGTAACTGCGGTAGATGGACTTGATTTGCAGGTGAAGAAAGGGGAGCTGATCTCCCTTTTGGGTGTAAATGGCGCAGGGAAGACTACCACGGTGAAAATGCTCTCCTGCTTGACCCGGCCTACAAGTGGAGATGCCCAGCTGATGGGGAAAAGCATTGTAAAAGAGCCGGGGGCGGTCAAAGCCATTATCGGCGTAGCTCCTCAGGAAACGGCGGTGGCACCGGGGCTGTCGGTGCGGGAGAATTTGGCGCTCCTTTGCGGTGTCCACGGCTTTGACCGGCAAAAGAAAGAGGAAAAGATCCGGGAGCTGTCGGAGAAAATGGGTCTTGCCTCCGTGATGGAGAAAAAGGCGGGAAAGCTCTCCGGCGGCTGGCAGAGAAGGCTCAGTATCGCGATGGCGCTGATCGGTGAGCCGAAGATCCTCTTTTTGGACGAGCCGACATTGGGATTGGATGTACTGGCAAGAAGCCAGTTGTGGGACACCATTCGCACCCTCAAGGGAAAGGTCACCATCGTACTGACTACCCATTATATGGAGGAAGCGGAAGCTCTCTCCGACCGGGTGGCAATTTTGAAAGCGGGCAGGCTTCTTGTTTTCGATACACCCGCAAAAATCAAGGAAAGTGCAAACGCAGACCGCTTTGAGGAAGCCTTTATCCGGCTCAATAGGGAGGGAGACCAATGAGAATGTGGACATTTGCAGGCAGAAATGCAAAAGAGTTATTAAGAGACCCCCTGAATTTGGCGTTTAGCTTGGGCTTTCCGCTGGCACTGCTGTTGCTGCTGAGCATCATACAGAAAAACATTCCCGTGCCTCTTTTTGAAATCCGGCACTTGACGCCTGGCATCGGGGTCTTCGGTCTTTCCTTTATGACGCTGTTTTCCGCCACCCTGATCGCAAAGGACAGGGAAAGCGCCCTGCTCCAGCGGCTTTATACCACTCCGCTAACACCGATGGACTTTATCCTCGGCTATACCTTACCGCTGATCCCCATGGCAGTGGCGCAGAGTGCTGTTTGCTACCTTGCTGCAATGGTTTTGGGGCTTGCGCCTACGGTGCATGTTTTCGCTTGCATTCTCTTTACCGTTCCCATATCGCTGCTCTATATTGCTTTGGGACTGCTCTGCGGCAGTGTGCTAAACGATAAGCAGGTGGGCGGTGTCTGCGGCGCATTGCTGACAAACCTCTCCGCGTGGCTGTCGGGCATTTGGTTTGATCTATCACTGGTAGGCGGTACATTCCAGGTAATTGCAGATCTGCTTCCTTTCGTCCACGCAGTAGAGCTGCAGCGTGCTGTCCTGTTGGGGGATCATAGCGCTATTTTTCCGCACCTTTGGTATGTTTTGGGCTACGGTATCGCACTCCTAATGTTAGCCGTAACACTTTTTTTGCGGCAGATGAAAAGACAGTAAAATTTTCTATGGACATTTCGTTCTACTGATTGTAGAATAAAAGCAGGTCTACAAGCAGTAGAATGGAGGTTATTTCTATGATCGATGCGAAATTAGGAGAAGTGGAAGCCCGCTTTGCGGATATTATCTGGCAAAACGAACCGCTCCACTCCCGGGTATTGGCGGAACTGGCAGAAAAGGAGCTGTCGTGGAAGAAATCCACCACCTACACCGTTCTCAAAAGGCTGTGCGAGCGCGGCATCTTCCAAAACAGCAACGGCACCGTTACATCGCTCGTTTCCAAGGAGGAATTTCACGCGCTGCAAAGTGAAAAGTTTATAGATGAGACCTTTGATGGCTCTTTGCCTGCTTTTCTTGCTGCCTTCGGCAGTCGGAAAAAGCTGACGGACGAGGAGATCAGGGAGCTGACGAAAGTTATCGAAGCGATGAGGGGGTGAACCTATGTTAGACCGTATCTTTATGGAAATTCTGGATATGTCTCTGCAGGCGAGCGCGGTCATTGGGGTGGTTATTATAGCAAGACTGCTGCTGCGGCGGGCACCCAAGATTTTTTCTTACGCACTTTGGAGTGTTGTGCTTCTGCGGCTTCTTTGCCCTGTCTCTATCGAAGCACCCATCAGCCTTGTGCCCAATATGGAATCGGTTTCCGAGAGCTATACTCTGCAGAATGAAAATATCAGTATCCTCAGTGCAGGCGCGGCGGCGTATCAGGCCATTGGCGATGCCCTCAACGGCGGTCTCGGTGTGCAGCATATCCATACCGACGAGATCGGGGAGGAAGGAATGCCCAAGATCGTCACCGCATCCTGGGGCGAGGTTTGGATCTTATTCGGGCAGTATGTGTGGCTTGCGGGCATTGCAGGTCTGCTGCTTTACAGTGCAGTGACCTATGTAAGGCTGCGAAAGAAGCTTATTGGCGCGCTGCCCCTTGGGGAGAATATCTATCTTGCTGATCATATCGATTCGCCCTTTGTTTTAGGCATATGCAAACCGAAAATATATCTTCCTTCTGCGTTGGGCGAGGCGGAGAGAGGCTATATCATCGCCCACGAGCAGCAGCATATCCGAAGAAAAGACCACATTGTAAAGCTGATCGCTTATATGGCGCTGGCGCTCCACTGGTTTAATCCGCTGGTTTGGGTCGCTTATATCCTTTTCTGCAAGGATATGGAAATGAGCTGTGACGAGGGCGTGATCCGCAAAATGGGCGGGCATATCCGCGCCGATTATTCTGCGTCTCTTTTGAATTTAGCCACAGGCCGCAGAATTCTTGCGGTGACACCCTTGGCCTTTGGCGAGGGAGATCCCAAGAGCCGGATCCAAAACCTTGCGAAGTGGAAAAGGCCGTTACCTTGGGTGATCGCCCTGTCCCTGCTCGTCTGCCTTACCACCGCCGGCTGCCTGCTGACCGATCCGATCACGGTGGAAAACGACGGAGACTTTTCCACCGGCGTTTCCGTGGTGGAGACATCCTCCAAAGAGGACGAATCTAAACTAACCTTGCAGGTATCCGTCCGCAAAACGGATCTTTCCAAATCGAATCAGCTCCTTGCAGATAAGATCGCGGCAAGCTGGGCGTGGTATGATAGTATGACTCCAGCCGAGCGGTTGGCGTCCAGCCGTATTCCGGGGATCTTTCATATTGATATAGACCCTTGGCTTGCCTGTGAGGAAGTGATAGGCTTAAAGATCGATAACCCGCTGGAAAATGTGGACTGGATAACAAAAACCGGCTATTTCGGAGGAGAGAGCCAAAATGCAGATTTTCCTGTGAAGCATATAAAGGCGACTGTATATGCACCCCATAGGACAGAGCGAACGCTTGATAGGATCAGTATCACCTCCGGATATTGCCGCGAAAATATCCGTATTACTTTGACAGCAATGGTTTGCGCGGACGATAGAACATTTCCAATCGGAAGTATTACAAAAGGCTATGCAACTTATGCGCAGGCAGAAGCATTCACAGTTTCCGGAAATAGTGTGCTTATCATAACGGAAGACAGAGCGAACAACTTAGGATATTATAACGGAGATTGGTACGATCAAGAGGCATGCTGGGTCGATGGCAATGTGTTTTATCAGCTTCGGGTCACCGGGGACAAAGAAGATGCCCAGCAGGTGCAGGCGCTGGTGCAAAAGCTGTTGGCAGAGTTCTGAATAAATCGATTTTCTGCTTTCTTTTTTGGAGGAAATATGATAGGATAGGGAAAATACCAAGAAGGAAAGAGAAAACGATGGACTATATTTTCAGACAGGCGACTGCGGAAGAAATTCCGGAGGTGTTTGCTCTTATTATGCGCCGGGTTGCGTGGATGGACACCGTGGGCATCCGGCAGTGGAATGTGACAAAGTACGACCAGCGCTATCCGCTTCATTACTACGAAATGCGGCGGCAAAAGGAAGAGCTGTTCGTGCTGACGGATGAGGAGGGAAAGATCGTCTCCGTAGGCGCGCTATTGCACGAGGATGAGCGTTGGCCGGAGCCGGCATCTGCCTACCATCTCCACCATTTGGCATCCGACCCGGAAGCAAAAGGCACTGCCAGCATTTTCCTCCAAAAAGCAGAGGAATATACTGCAAAGCAGGGAAAGCGCTATATGCGCCTTGACTCTGCCATCGGCAATCACACGCTGGAGCACTACTATGCAAGCCGCGGCTACACACCTGTCGGCTATTGCAAGGACGGTCTTTATGAGGGTGTTCTCAGACAGAAGAAGCTATAAGAAACTGCTCTCCTGAAAATCAGGGGAGCAGTTTTTCAAAGCTTCATAAAATAAGGACCACACATATCTTCGTGGGTTTTGATATAGGTCCAGGAAAAATCGGCTGCGACGACATAGACTTCCACCATTTCGTCCAGCGCTTTGGCAGTATGCAGCTGCTGAGGCAGCTTGCGCACTTCTTCGTCATAAAACCATTCTGTATATAGTGCGCCGCCCTTGTCGATCTGATCGTATGCTGCCTTTGCCTCGGGACCCTTCAAAAACTTATTATCATCAAGTAACTCCCAAGAGAAGATATGCCATATGAGATTGCCGGTAGCAACCACATACTGCTGTAAGTCTTCATTTGAAATACCGTCTGCAAAATATGCAAGCCAAGTTTTATAAAATTCACTTTTCAACATAGCTATTTTCCTTTGCGGTGTTTATGGAGGAAATGAGCATAACGCGGATACTTGTGCAAGATGTATCAAGTGCTTTGTATTCTGCCTCGGTGATATATTCGGTCTTAAAAAGTAATTCCAACCAATATCCGGTTTCATTGGCTTCCTTCAGGGCAATCTGCAGCTTTGCGATAAAATCTGCTTTGCCGTGGGCGTATTGGGCTTCCCGGATAATCGCGCCGATGGATGTGCCGCTTCTACCGATTTGATTGGAAATGATAGTCTCTCGCTTTTCTTTGAGGACTTTTACAAGGTTAATAATGGATACAGAGAACTCCATAGACTGAATGGATAGTTTGTCATTCCGCATCTAATCAACGCCTTTTATTCAGTATAGCAGAATATCGTTGAGATTTCAATGAAGTATCGCAAAGCGATATGAAGCACTCGCTTGCGCTCGTGTGAAGTGTTTGCGTTGTAAACATGAAGCAAAGCGCGCAAAACCCGTCACGCGCCGTCGAGGCGCACTTCATAGGGCGAAGCCCTGCTTCATTTCTTCATACACCATAGGCGCGCTTCATTGAAAAAGCTCACTGCAAACGCAGTGAGCTTTTTCTTGGTGACCCGTACGGGAATCGAACCCATGTTACCGCCGTGAAAGGGCGGTGTCTTAACCGCTTGACCAACGGGCCTGGTAGCGGCGACCTGACTTGAACAGGTGACAGACCGGGTATGAACCGGG
>SVLR01000049.1 GCA_015067785.1 Oscillospiraceae bacterium | reverse complement strand
TGTTACCGCCGTGAAAGGGCGGTGTCTTAACCGCTTGACCAACGGGCCTGGTAGCGGCGACCTGACTTGAACAGGTGACAGACCGGGTATGAACCGGGTACTCTACCAACTGAGTTACGCCGCCATAAATTGTTATGCTGTAAACAGCTTTCTTATTATATGCAGAAGCAGCAGATTTGTCAAGAGAAAAGTCAGTATTTTTTCGTTATTTTTTGGAAATCCTTTATACACACTGTCTTGGAGGCGAGAAAAATGAATTTCCGAAAGCATTTGACCCTTTTTCTATTAGGTGGATCTGCCTATATACTCATTGAAATGCTGTGGAGAGGGTGGAGTCATATCACGATGTTCTTTGCCGGCGGTACTTGCTTTTTGCTCCTTGGCGGCTTGGAAAAGGTAAAACCCCGGCTGCCGTTGCTGATGCGTTCGCTGACCGGCGCCGGAGTAATTACAATGATAGAATTCTTGTTTGGACTGCTCTTTAACCGCAGCTATACTGTCTGGGATTATCGGAATATGCCCGGAAACTGGCACGGACAGATCTGTTTGCCCTTTTTTCTGTTGTGGATCCCGATGAGCCTTTTGGGGATGAAGCTTTATTATTTCATAGAAAAGCTTCTTGTTCTTTCGGAGAGAGGGCGGCGGACAGCTGCCGGCTGATGGCGCGCATCCGTACCGGGTCTACCTTGACCACCTCGCGGTCGTAGGTCATAAGCCCGTTGATTTCATCTTCAACATCGGAGATCTGGGTCAGGATGGCGGCGCACAGACCTTTCTTGATGGCGGGAATAATGCGGATGCGGTATAATTCGTTCAGAGAGACCTGCAGCTCCTCGGGACTCTTACAGGTTTTGTACCCGTAGGATTTTTCGGGGTTGAAAATATGGTCCTCTGCTGCGTAGCAATGACCGCCAAATTCGCTGAGCACCAAGGGCTTATCCGACGGGCGGAGCTGCCGCCAAGGTCCAAAGTAGATGTGACGGCTGTCTACATCGGTTTCTTGACGGCGGAACCAACCGGAGGTGCTGTCGATAAACCGGGTGTTGTCTATGGAACGCAACAGACGGCAGACGCTGTCGCTGTCGAACTGACCCCAGCCTTCGTTGAAAATGGTCCAGTAGACGATGGAGGGGTGGTTACGGAGCTGCCGGACGGTGGCCTCCATACCGGAGATAAATGCCCGGCGGGTGGCGGTGTCCGTGTGCATATTGACATCATTGGAGCGTTGCTTACCGATGGTAGGCAGCACAGTATCCCGAAAATAAGAATAGTCGCCGTTGTTGACCATGTCCTGAAATACGATCATACCCAAGCGGTCGCAGGCATAATAGAAAGCTTCTGCTTCAACCTTGATATGCTTGCGCAGGGTGTTGAAGCCCATTTCCTTGACCGTCAAAATATCTCGCTCATAGCATTCCGGGGCAGCAGGGGTGAAAAGACCGTCGCTCCAATAGCCCTGATCCAGAAGCCCGTGGAAGAAATAGGGCTTGCCGTTCAGGCAGAGTCGGGGAATGCCGTCTACATTATGGATCTCTAAGGTCCGCAGGGCAAAGTAGCTGTCTACCCGGTCGGAATCTGTCTCTACTGTAAATTCATAGAGGTAAGGGTCCTCGGGAGACCAAAGCCGGGGATTTTTTGGGGTGACCACTGCCTGACCGCGATCCAGAGGATAGATCTCCGCACCGTTGGGGGTGTGAACAGTTATGACACCGTTGCCGGCGTTTTCTGCCGTAATGCGGACGGTGGTGCCTTCACAGCGGATATTCAGCCCGGTAATATAGTCTATGGGAACACTTTCCAGCCAGACGGTCTGCCAGATACCGGAAACCGGAGTGTACCACATACCGCCGCGATTGAGAGATTGCTTGCCGTAGGGGAGGGCCAAATTCGTCAGGTCATCAAAAACCCGGACTACCAGCTCGTTTTCTTCCTCCAAAAGTCCGTCGGTGATGTCTACCGAAAAAGCTTCGTAGCCGCCGGTATGGGAACCCATATGACGGCCGTTTACATAGACCTCTGCTTTTTGATCGGCGGCGCCGATATGGAGCAGAACGCGGTCTTTTCGGAAACCCTCGGGAAGGACAAAGCGGGTACGGTAAAACAGATTGCTGCCCGGCTTTATTTCCATATCCAGTCCGGAAAGGAGACTTTCGGGGCAGAAGGGGACCAGAATCTCCTTGTCATACATTTCCGGCAAATGGGGCATTTTGCGGACGCAGAAATCCCAAGTGCCGTTAAGGCACAAAAAACTGTCCCGACGCATCTGCGGCCGGGGATACACATTCCAAGGGGTAGCACCGGATCTCAGCAGCTCCCGACCCTCGGCGGTATATTGTTTTACAAACATATATGTTTCTCCTTACATAGAAGTTATTCCATTATACTATAAAGGACGAAAAATGTAAACCCCACGCCAAAGATGGCGTGGGAAAATTTTGAGGGAATTTAATAGAAAAGTACGCCTAAAATGGCAGCAAGGAGGATGAGCGCAGTGGGAGGTAGGGGCTTTTTCCGTAGGTAGGGATAAAAAATAAGTGCCGAAAAAAGCAGGATAAAGAGCAATATCGAGGGGATATCGGGAGAAAAAAGACCGGGAAGTCCCGTGAGGATTTCCAGTGCCATAGTAAAACCAGTGGCTAAGATCACACCCATTACACAGGGCTTCACGCCTTTTAGGATCGCCTGTACGGCGCGGTGCTTTACGAGACGTGCGAAAAGGGCAGAGATCAACAAGATCACCGCAAAGGAGGGCAGCACGACACCAATGGTCGCTATCGCTGCGCCCAAAATACCGGCTTGGGAGGCACCGATGTAAGTGGCGGAATTGACCATAATGGGACCGGGCGTGGACTCGGAGACGGCTAAAATGTTACTGAACATCTCCTCTGTCATCCAGCCTTGGGTCAGGACACATTGCCGGATCAGGGGAATTGCACCGTATGCGCCGCCGAAGGTGAAGAGCCCGATCTTCAAAAATTCCCAGAAAAGCGAAAGCAGGATCATTTTGCGCCCTCCTTTCTGCGAAGACCGTAAAGAAAGAAGCCAGCTGTGCCGGATACCAAAATCAGCCAAATGGTGGATATGTGGAGATTAAACAGGGAAAGGCACAGGGAAACGGAAAAGAAAAATGCGACAAAAAGCAGGGAAGAAACCTTAGTATTTGTGGTTTTCAGCATTTTTCCTGCCATTTTGAAGCCCGCCTGCAGAATAAGCAGGGATACGGCGATCCGGATGCCGCGGAACGCTTTGGAAACCACGGGGTAGGCGAGAATGTTTTCAAAAAACAGGGAGATAAGGAGAAGAATGATAAAAGAAGGCAGCACCATTCCTAAGGTGGCTGCAGCTGCGCCGGGAAGACCTGCCTTTTTGTAGCCGGCATAGGTAGAACAGTTGATGGCGATAGGGCCAGGGGTGGATTCTGCAATGACTGTCAGGTCGGAAAACTCCTCGGCAGTAAGCCATTTTTTCTTCTCCACGCATGTGTGATCCAAAAGCGCCAACATAGCATAGCCGCCGCCAAAGGTGAATGCGCCGATTTTGGCAAAGGTGAGAAATAATTCAAACAGTAGAGCCATAATAGCCTCCAAAGGGGGGAAGATGCCATCAGTATACCCCAGAATTTGGAAAAAGTAAAGGAAAGGAAATAAATTGACAAACAGAAGAGATGGGGATAGAATGCTTATTAGATTTTTTATAGAAATGAGTAGGTGCGCTATGAATAAAAGAATTATGTGGATCACAGAAACGGCAGTTATGCTTGCGCTCTTGGTGACGCTGCAGGCGCTGACCAAGGCGGCGGGACAGCTGGTCACCGGCTCGTGTGTCAACGCAGTGCTTGCGGTGACGGTGCTGGTGGCGGGACTGTATAGCGGCATTACCGTGGCGGTCATCTCCCCGGTGCTGGCATATTTACTGGGCATCGCGCCTCAGATTCTTACTGTCCCTGCCATTATGGCGGGCAATACGGTCTTTGTCGTTTTGCTGTATTTGATTGCAGGAAAGGACTGCCGCAAGCTTGTAAGGCAAATTGCTGCGTGGCTTTCTGCAGCGGTTGCGAAATTTGCAGTGCTCTATTGGATCGTCAATTTTCTCATTTGCGGTGTGCTGGCAGACAGGCTGCTGGCAGCGGGACTGCTTAAAGCGCCGATGCTGAAGGCGCTTCCTGCCACCTTCTCCTGGCCACAGCTCTTTACTGCCCTCATCGGCGGTGGGTTGGCAATACTGATTACGCCTGTCCTTAGAAAGGCATTGAAAAAATAAAAAGTGAGATACAATCAGGTCTTGTCATACTAACGACAAATAGCTAAAACGGAGACCAATTGACCATTTTTGAGGCGGTACGGAGGGCGTGCTGAAATTGTTGTTTTCACTGTAGTCGGGGATGGATTTGAGATATCCGGTATCCTCGCGGTGAGCAATCTCTGTGCCGGTGATTTGTATAGTATCAGAATCTGCCTGAGGTGTTTGAGCTAAGGTGTATTTGGCTAATTTGTTTCTGTCTATAAATTACCCTTTTGGGAATGATTTTTTTGAAGATTATGAAAAACTCATAAAAAGGCATTGAAATATGCGTAGAGTTGTGGTAATATTAACCAATATTAAATCATTGTCAGGAGGATTCCTATTATGTTTTTGAAGAAGTCCAGCGAAAAAGCGAGTTTTCTGATTCTTAAGCAAATCAAGGATGTAGAGGCCTGTCTTATTACCTTTGAGAGCTTTATGAAGGCAGCTACCACCGAAGGCACCGTTACGGAAACACTTTCCGCACTTGCAGACGGCGTTGCGCAGGCGGAAAATACTGCCGACCAATCCCTGCGCCGTATGATCGATTCCCTTCTTACGGAAAGCTACCTTCCCTCTACAAAGGAAGATCTGATCGCGATCTCCACAAGCTGCGATAAAGTTGCCAATAAGTGCGAAAGTGTTGCCAAGTCCATCGTTTTCAGAAGATTCCGTTTTCCTGCAGAATATGCAGAAGATGTGATGCAGATCCTCAAAATTACCCGCGAGCAGTTCCAGATCCTGGAAGAAAGTGTACGCATGCTCTTTGAGAAGCTTGGAACGCTGATCAAGGATCACGCGATCCTTGACCGTATCCGCAGTCTGGAATCTCAGGTTGACGTGATCGAAGAGAAGCTTTATCGCGAGATCTACGCAACAGAGCTTGATCTTGCCCATCAGGATCAAATCGCACTTGTCCTTGAGAATATTTGCGACCTTTCCGACATTATTGAAAATATTGCAGATACGATCCAGATCATGCTCATTACAAGAAAGGTTTAATGAAGGGTAGGAAATGATTTATCTTTTACTTTTTGCAGGCCTGTTTATGGGATGGTCTCTCGGTACAAACGACGCGGCAAACGCCTTCGGTACGGCAGTGGCTACAAATGTTATTAAATACCGTACTGCGGTTATAATCATTTCGACTTTTGTTGTGATCGGTGCGCTCGTTGGCGGATCCGGAAACATCACCAAGCTTGCGCAGCTGGCGGAAAGCAATGAAGTTACTGCCTCTGTAGAAGATGTCAGTTCTGCGATCGACGAAGGTAAGATCGCGGATCTTCGGCTCAAATCCGCACTGAAGGCATTTATCATCTTTACCTGCGCGGGCTTGACCGTCTTTATTATGAGCTTTCTCAAGTTCCCCGTTTCCGCAAACCAGTCCATCGTTGGCGCTGTCATCGGTTGGGGCCTTTTCTATGCAGATTATTCGAATCCTGAGGTCCTTTCCGTAAATTTGAAGCAGTTCGGAAAATTTGCCTCCACTTGGCTGATTAACCCTCTGGGTGCGGGAATCATTTCGTTTGTAATCGTATTCGTTGTGAAAAAGTTCCTGGAAAAGAAGCTGACTTCTATGCACGGATACGATAAATTGGTAAAGCTCGGTTATTTGGTTGCGGGAACCTTTGCGTCCTATAGCATCGGTGTAAACAGTTCTGCCAGTGTAACGGCTTTTTACTATGACACCACCTTTGAACAGTTGGGACAAGCTGCCAATCTTTTGACAGACGCCCGTTTGACGGCACTTCTCGGCGGTCTTGCCATCGCGCTGGGTGTCATCACCTTCTCAAAGCGTGTTATGATGACGGTTGGCAGCAGCATTGCGAAAATAACGCAGGTAGACGGCTTCCTTGTGATCATCGCTATGGCCATGACCATTCTTTTGATGGAAAAGCTTATGGGAATTCCTGTTTCGACCTCCCAGGCTGTGGTTGGCGCAGTGATCGGCGCCGGACTTGTAAGCGGCGTCCGTAATGTAAATTTCGGTGTTTTCAAAAAGATCGCAGTTGCCTGGGTCTCTTCACCGACAGCAGCGGGACTTCTTACTTATCTTGTAGCCTTCGCGACCCAAGGCTATTTTAAGTAAAATGTACATAAAATTGGCTGCCTCACTGAGAAAAGTGAGGCAGCCAATGGCTTTTATGGGAGCTTCAAAATGCGGCGGAGATGTTCCGCGGCTTCGTCGTAGCTGTTAAAGTCTATCACATAGTCGCAGAGGTTGGCATTTTGCTGCTCGTAGTCTATGGCAGTAAGGCGGTTGACCTTATCCTCAATAGAGGAGTTCTTCCGCAGGATGCTCGCCATCAACGCTTTTTTATCCCGTTTTATATAAACAGTGGTCACATTCTTAAAATAGGTCTTCAGAGACATTGCGCCGCAGATGTCCATAGTGGTCAGCACCCGCTTGCCCCGGGCGAGGATCTTTTCTACATCGCCCCGCTTGGAGCCGTAGCCGTGACCGGCATACATGGTGGACTGAAGCATCTCGCCGCTGTCGCACATATTGCGGAAGTCCTCCAAGGAAACATAGTTATACCATTGGTTTTCCTCTACGGCGGTGGGGTCCTTGGTGGTATAGCTGACTAATTTCTCAAATTCGTCGGTTTTGCTCAGCAGCCGGGTGGCGATCTTGGACTTGCCGGAGCCGGAGGGACCTACCAGCACCACAATGTCCGGATCCTCCGGAGCCAGCGCGCCACTCTTGGCAGAGTAACTCTCAGCGATCACCTCTACCACCTTCAAAAACTCGTCATAGTTGTTGACTGCCAGCATACCCGTTGCCTCCTGATTCCAGGGACGGCGCATTAGGATGGGATACTTGGCGCCGGAGTTTAAGATATTGTGCATCGCGTCATCAAAGAGGATATCGGTATGAATATTGTCCTTCCGGGCTCCCATATAGATATGATCCTGGGGGATTTCCGGGAATTCCTCCATGATTCGCTGGGCACGGATGCCCATAAATTGGGGCGGTACGGCGGTGCAGATATAAAGCTCTGTCATTTGGGAAAGCTTCCGGACAAATTCCTTTGCGCCTTCATAGACCGGCTGGGTGCGGTAAAATTCCGGGTCGCTGAAATAGGGATAGATGGAGTCTGCCCGGGTGCCCATTTTTCCCCAGCTGTATTTTTCATAGATGGTCATAGGGGGATCGAATTTGTGCTTTTCATTGGCAAGACGGATGGCGTAAGCCGTGCATTCCATCAAAAGATCATCTACATCCAGTGCAGTAGAAAGTCTGTATTTTCTGCTCATAGGGTTTCTCGCTTTCTTATAAAATCTTAGGCTAAAAAAGCAGCCTGCCGTGTTTGATACAGAAACACGGAAAGCTGCCTGTAGAAAGATTATATATCAAAATTTTGGAAAAATCAAGTATTTTTTTCGGTGGAGAAGAAAAAATGTACAAAAACGGATAAAAATTACCTTGATTTTTTGTGCAGGATATGGTATCATACATTGGATTAATAAACATATGATTCAGGTATAGGTATACAGTTGCGGTGTTCTGGCTAATAAATGATACCAAATGTTTGTCTGCCGGTTTTAAGAATCGGTGGGCAGCTTTTCTTTTTTACCTGAAAGAAAGAGGTGCCTATGAAAATTACGGAGGAAATCCAAAAGCTTCCTGAGGAAGCGGTGCAGGAGCAAGTGCAGACTTCCGCACCGGAGGGCGAAGATGAACGGAAGTTCTGGCTGGATGCCAAGTATTCCGACAAGTCCGGCGATTCCGATCGCTGAGAACTGTTTATTCAAGGGGTGTGCTGAATATGGAATTAAGAGAAATCACCTATCTTTCTGTGTGTCTGCGGATCATTGCTGCCTTTTTGATGGGCGGTATTTTAGGCTGGGAGCGAGAGCGAAGAAGCCGCGCGGCAGGTCTGCGTACTTATATGCTGGTTTGCGTAGGCGCGTGTATCATTATGCTGACCAATCAGTATATCTACCAGTTTTTTCATACCGGTGACCCAGTGCGTATGGGTGCGCAGGTGGTTAGCGGCATTGGCTTTTTGGGCGCTGGTACTATTATTGTTACAAAGCGCAATCAGATCAAGGGCCTGACCACAGCGGCGGGTCTGTGGGCAGCGGCTGCAGTTGGTCTGGCATTGGGTATTGGTTTTTACGAGGCGGCCATTGTAGGCGGCCTGCTGATCTTCCTGATCCTGACTGCCGTCCATTCTCTCGATGGCCGTATCCGCAGAAATGCCCAGCGCGTGGCGCTGTATGCAGAGGTGGATAATAAGCTCAATGCCGGACAGCTGGCAAGGAGCATAAAGGCCTTGGGCGTGGAGGTCAGCAGTATCCAGCTGGACGACGAGTACGCCCCCACCGCAGGCATCCGCGCACTGGTGATCGTTATGCGCAAAAACAGAAAGCTGAAGCGGGAAGACCTGCTAAATGACATCCAGGATATCGAAGGCGTTATGTACATAGAAGAACTGTAATAAACGGGCTTCTTTCGGGAAGCCTGTTTATAATGCATAATGCTTAATGCAAAATGCGAAAATTCCTATTGACAAATAGGGGAGGGTGTGCTACAATACCCCAGTAATAAAGAAGGCTATAAGTCCGCCTCACCTCCAGCGATCGCGACGAGGTCAATATTCCATAGCTCTTTTGGGGGCAGTGTGAGTATGCGCGGATGGATAGCCATCTGCGTTTTTTTCATTATGTTTGTTATTTGGAGGTGCTTACCATAGCAAAGTTAGAACATCAGCTCAATGAAGAGATCCGCGATAAGGAAGTTCGCGTCATCGGCGCAGAGGGCGGCCAGCTGGGCATTATGTCCGCAGAGGAGGCCAACCGTATCGCAGAAGAGCAGGGTCTGGATCTTGTGAAGATTTCTCCCAATGCCGTTCCCCCCGTCTGTAAGATCATGGATTACTCCAAGTTTTGCTTCGATCAGAAGAAGAAGGAGAAGGAAGCCAAGAAGAACCAGCGTGTGGTGGAGGTCAAGGAGATCCGCATGAGCCCCAGCATTGATACCAACGATCTCAACACCAAGGTAAAGAGCGCCCTGAAGTTTTTGGGCGACGGCAACCGGGTCAAGGTAAGCGTTCGCTTCCGCGGCCGGGAAATGGCACATACCAACATTGGCGAAAAGCTGCTGATGGACTTTGCCGAGGCTTGTGCCGAGGTAGCAACCATGGAAAAGAACCCCAAGCTGGAAGGTCGCTTTATGGCGATGTTCCTGACCCCCAAAACCAGTAAGTAATTTATACCTAAGATACGGAAGGAGAACCAATTATGCCCAAGCTGAAAACCCATAGCGGTGCTAAGAAGCGCTTTAACCTCACCAAGAGCGGTAAGGTAAAGAGAGCACACGCCTACAAGAGCCACATCCTCACCAAGAAGACCACCAAGCGGACCCGTCATCTTCGCTCCACTGCTTA
>SVLR01000048.1 GCA_015067785.1 Oscillospiraceae bacterium | reverse complement strand
TTAATGCTGCTTGGTTCCCCACCTGACATGGTTCACGGGGTTCCGTTGCGCGAGACCGTTCCTTCAACGCCACTTATATGGTCCGGACAGCACTTGACTGGCCCGGGTGTGGGAATTCACCCCTGCTGTAGCGGATTGCAGGTACAGGGCACCGCTAACTCCCCGGTTAGTGCGACCTTGTTACAAGCCGGTCGCTGCAACAAGGGTCTTTAATTTAGTTTACCTTAGAGTCGATGAAATCAGCCAGCTCCTGGAAGGTTGTGATCTTCTGATCTTCCATTTCCAGCTCTACACCCAGCTCGGTCTCCAGGTCCATGATCATCTCCACGATGTCCAGAGAATCGATGCCCAGGCTTGCAAATGTAGTATCGGGAGTGATGTCGTCTGCATCGATCTCCAGCTGCTGGGATGCATAAGCAACAAGTTTCTCGTACATATCTATTTGCCTCCAATTCTATTCTTATGTACGGGGATATTCTATTACATTCCGGCATTTTTGTCAATGCTCTGTTTTACAGAACTTCCGGCTGCATAGGCCGTTGCCCATGCGATCTGCAGATTAAAGCCGCCGGTATAGGCATCGCAGTCCAGTATTTCGCCTGCAAAATATAGCCCCCGCACCAATTTGGACATGATGGTTTTCGGGTCGACCTCTGAAACTTTAATCCCGCCGCTTGTGATAATGGCTTCACTGACCGGTCTTTTTCCTGCGATCTCCACAGGAAATGCCTTCATAAGCGTAAGCAATTGCCGCCGCTGCTGCTTTGTCAGCGCATTGGCCTGCAGAGATGCCGGGATCTGCGCACGGCGGAGAATAACCGGGATCATAGACCGGGGCAAAATATCCGTCAGGGCATTTTCCATTGAGCGGTTTTTATACTGCTCTAAATCCCGCAGAAGCCGGGCATCCAGCTTTCCCTCATCCAGTGCCGGCTTCAGGTCTAAAAGGAGTTGGCAGTTTTCGCCCTTTAGGTGAGCGCTGGCAGAAAGTGCGGTCGGCCCGGACACACCAAAGTGAGTAAACAGCAGCTCACCAAAATCTTTATAAAGGACCTTTCCCTTGCTATCAACCAGCTTGACACCCACATTACGGAGACTAAGTCCCTGCATCTGTGCACAATCCTCTCCATTTTCCTCCAGGGGAACAAGAGAGCCCTCGGTGGGGATTACCGTATGTCCCAGCTCCTGCGCCATTTTATAGCCGTCACCGGTAGAGCCGGTGGTGGGATAGGAAAGACCGCCGGTGGCTAAGATCACCCAAGACGCGGATATGTCCTCTCCCCCGGCGCGGACGCCCCGAACGCAGCCATTTTCTGTCAGAATTTTCTCTGCACGGGCGGTTTTGACTGTTACACCCAAGCGGTGCATTTTGTTTCTTAAGGCCTCCAATACGGAGGAAGACTTGTCCGTTACGGGAAAGACCCGGTTTCCCCGCTCAGTTTTCAGCTTGCAGCCGTTTTCTTCGAAAAAGGCAATAACCTTTTCCGGGGGATAGTTTTCCATTGCGCTATACAAAAACCGTCCGTTTCGGGGGATGTTTTCCAGCACCTCCCGGGCGGAGCAGTCGTTTGTCACATTGCAGCGGCCCTTGCCGGTAATGAGCAGCTTTTTGCCCAGACGGTCATTTCGCTCTATCAGCAGCACCCGGTTTCCCAGCTCAGATGCCCGGATAGCCGCGAACATCCCAGCCGGACCGCCGCCAATTACAATTCCGTCATACATTTGTGAATCTCCTCCGCTGTCAAATACCGCCATTTTCCTTTGGGCAGATCACCCAAGGTAAGACTGCCCTCCGAAACACGGCGCAGTCTCGTTACATACATCCCTGCCATTTCGCACATTCTGCGAACCTGGCGGTTGCGTCCCTCGTGGATCGTAATTTCCAAAAGCGCCCGGTTTCCCTCCCGGTGAAGGAGCTTTACCGCGGGGGCTTTAATCAAGTAGCCATCCAGTTCTACCGGCAGCTTTACCTTTTCCAGTCCCTCGTCGGTGACCTTTTCTGCCCACACCTGATAGGTTTTATCCACTTCGTGCTTGGGGTGCATCATTCGGTTGGCAAAATCCCCGTCGTTGGTAAAGAGCAATAGTCCCTCGGAGTCCATATCCAGCCGTCCCACGGGATAAACTCTCACGCCGCAGTCAATGAGCTGGGCGGCATTTTTTCTGCCCTTTTCGTCTTTTAAGGTGGTCACGAAGCCCCGGGGCTTATGGAGCATGATGTACACCGGCTGCACGCCGGCTGGGAGTGGTTTTCCGTCAATACATATGGTGTTTACCTCCGGGTCTGCCCGGTCGCCCACAGCGCAAACCGCACCGTCACAGGTGACCCGCCCGGCGGCGAGCAATTCCTCTGCCTGCCGACGAGAGCATACGCCTCTACCCGACAGTATTTTTTGTAAACGCTCTGTCATCTTTCTTTTCCTCCAAATAACCGCTCCCAGAAGGAGGGCTCTTGTACGATCTCCCGCTCCACGGTTTTTCCGTATATTAAGGGGATCTTCCCCACGGTTTTCTCCTCTAAAAGTACATAGGCATACCCTGCCGACTGCCCCTCCGCAATGGGCGCGTACACAAAGCTTTGCCCGGGAATGACGATGCGGGGATTTTCTCCGGGGGCAAGGGCATAAGAAAAATCCTCCCCTGCCAAAAGCTCCACTGTTCCCTCCTGCCCGCCGACGATCTCCTTTGTCTCCAAAACCGTGTCTTTTTCCACGATCTGCGTCACAGAAAATTCGGAAAATCCCTTTTCCAGTAATTGTCTATGATCCTCCCAATCACTGGGTGCATCAATGGTCACGGCGATCAGCCGCCGGGATAAGCGGGTGGCGCTGGAGACCAAAATTCTCCCTGCCGCCTTTGTGTAGCCGGTTTTTACACCGTCTGCCCCCTCCACACGCCACAGCAGCTTATTGTGGTTTGTCAGGTATCGCTCCCCTATCTTAACCGTCTTTGCAGACACTGTCCGGGCAAAGATGGGATCCTCCATAGCATAAGCTGCCAAGGTTGCCAAATCGCCAGCTGTGGAATAGTGACCGGGGGCATCCAAGCCGTGGGGATTTACGAAATGGGTATTTTTAAGTCCCAGCATATGCGCCTTGTCGTTCATCATCTCCGCAAAGCCCTCCACCGTACCGCCGCAGTAAATAGCCAGCGCCACCGCCGCGTCGTTGCCGCTGTGAAGCATCAGTCCATAGAGGAGCTCCTGAACGGTCAGGATCTCCCCCTCCTGCAAATACATAGAAGACCCTTCGATCCCCACCGCTTCTTTCGGGATCCGCACCCGGTCCAAGACATTGCATTGCTGACAGACGATGAGACAGGTCATTATTTTCGTAGTACTGGCGATCAGGCTTTTGGCGTCGGCGTTTCTTTCGAACAGCACCCGCCCGGTCTGGGCGTCCAGCAGGATCACGTGGCGGGCAGACAGTGCCTGTGCCTTGGGAGAAAAAAGCAGGACGGCAGCCAAGAGTGTAGCTGCCATCCCGGCAATTGGTTTTTTCACATCGCTCACCTCGGTCTATTTTCTGCCGAGGGAGGAAATTTTATTCTGCTTTCTTTTCCATACGGCTATCAATAAAAGCCGCAATTTTATCGAGGGTGTCGGGCACCATTTCCACGATCCGGTCAGCGGTGGTGCTGGCAGGGGCTGCCACGGGCAGCATTCTGACACTCCCCTCTTTGATAATGAGAAATGCCACAGGGGTCACCTTGACACCGGCGCCTACGCCGCCGCCAAAGGGATTTTCCTGACGGTTTACATTCTTGGAGACGAAATCAGAACCGCCGCCCCCAAGACCGACACTGATCTTGGAGATGGGGATGATGGTCACGCCGTCCTGGGTCACGATGGGCTCGCCCACCACAGAATTGGCATCTACCATTTCCCGGATCTTGGCAATGGTATTTTCTAACATATTCGGAAGGTTTTTACTCATAGCTTTACTCCCCTTTTCGTTTTTTTAGCAATTTAAGATATTCCCGGAAGCCGTGCCAGCCGTGCACAGCGGCAAGGGTAATCAGTCTCCCGAGTAATATGGTAATGTCTGCTCTGACATAAATAACGGTTTCTTCCGCGGTAAAGTCGCAGGCGATCTGCACATCCCGCTTTTTGATGATGAAATGCTCCTCAAGGAATGGGATCAGGTTACCGGTAGCTGCCCAGGCTCTGCCGTAATTCACCGCAAGGTCACAAGGGTCGTCCCCCGCAAGAAGCATTTTGATTTCCAGCCGGCGAATGCGATGCTTTCGGAAGATGCCGTAAAGGAGCTTGCGGGCAATGTCCACAAAGGGCAGAAAATCCTTTAGGCTGCCGCCTTCCTTTTTTTCCTCCTTCGGCTTTTTCGGAGCGGTTTTTTTCCGGGGTTTATCGGCCTTTATTGCACCTTTTTCCGGCTTTTTCGCCCGTTTATTTTTTGGATATACCCGTATCGGCACCGGGCCTGCAAGAAGCCATATGCGGCAGCCCTCGCTGCTGTAAATAAATCGAATCCCCAAGGGGAGCAGATACAGCAGCAGAAGTATGCCCAGTATGATCCAAAAAATCATTTTGCTTCCTCCGGGGCGGGCTCTGCGATGGTCAGCTGCTCCTCGTCTACCAATACCGGCTCGCCAAAGTCCACCTTTTCGATGGCCGGCAGGTCCGCAATGCTTTGCAGGCCGAAGGTGCGCAGGAAATTGTGGGTGGTTTTATAGACGATAGGTCTGCCCGGCACATTCAGTCTGCCCGCTTCTTCGATCAGTTCCTTAGTCAGCAGCGCACCGACAGAATAGGAGCTGTCCACACCGCGGATCTGCTCTACCATTGCCTTGGTGGCAGGTTGGTAATAAGCGATGATTGTCAAGGTCTCCAACTGAGAAGCGGAGAGTTTGGGCGGCTTGCGGGTTTCCAAGCATTTAGTTACATAGTCTGCCATTTCACCGGAGGAGACCATTTGGTAGGCCTTTTCCAGCTTCAAAATTCGAATACCGCGACGGGCAAAGGCCAATTCGTCAGAGAGCGCATCGGCGGCGGCGATGATGTCTTTTTCGTCGGTTTCCAGCGCCGCAGCCAAGCGGGCGGCTTCCACCTTTTCACCAGAAGCAAAGAGGATCGCCTCAATGGCGCGCTGTAATTCAGTTAGTTCCATAGCTTTCCTCCAAATCTTCCTCCGGGTTGCGGATCAGTCTTACATCTACATCTTCACCGGAGGTGTCGTCTCCCTCCAGTACCACAGAATTGGTCTTGCAAAGCTCCAAAATGGCAAGGAAGGTCGCCACCACCTCGGAGCGGGATTTGTTGCCCTTAAAGAGGGATTTGAGCTTCTGAATGCCCCGCAGCACCAAGGAGCGGATGACCTCGGTCGCCTTTCGGGTCACGGGGTACGGCTCTTTACCCACGATGCCTTGGAAGTTTACCGTCGGCGGCGGCAGGCGGCGCTGGTCACGCTCTGCGATCTCCTCCAGCGCCTTCATCAGGTCGGTTGCCGGATGGCGGTACTGGTAAGTGCCGCTTCGCTTCAGGGGCTCGGGCTGCTTTACAAACATCCCTCTGCCGATGTCGTTGCGAGGCTCCAAATAAGATACCGCGATACGGATCTGCTCAATGGCTTCTCTGCGCTGGCGCTCCACAAGGGATTTACGCAGCTCGTCCAGCTCGGACTGGGCTTCTGCCGCTTCGGCGGCGGAGAGTACCATTTTGGTCTTAATGAGCATCAGGTGGGATGCCATAGCGATAAACTCGCTGGCGATCTCCATATCCATCCGCTTCATCTCGTCCAAATACGCGAGGTACTGGGTAAGGATGGCGGTGATGGACACATCCTGGATCTCTATTTTATTTTTGCTCAGCAGCAGAAAAATAACATCCAGCGGGCCTTCGAAATCCTCCCGTTCTTCGCTGCGGGAGCGGACGATGCCCTCAAGCTTATACTTCGGTTGTTCCATACTTACTCCATACTTTCCCAATTATACACAGTATTATAACACCGATTCACCATCGGTGCAAGTATTTCCATTAAAATTTATAAAGAAGCTTCTATCAACATTCCACCAGCTCTTCCATAGCAACCCAAAACAGATGCGCTATCCTTAATTGACATTAGATAATCGCTATGGTATCATCATCTAAGCAGGATGTATTCTTGGTATTTCAGTGGCATACTGCCAAATTCAGAAAAGGGTGGTCTTTATGAAATCCATATTTGTCTCCAGCACCTTTCGAGATATGAACTTTGAACGCGATGTCCTCAATCGGCATATTGCGCCAAAAATTAATCATCTGCTGCAAAGATATAATCAGACGATCCGCATTCTTGACCTTAGATGGGGTATAGACACCTCAGATATGACAGAACAGGAAGCATCAGACCGTGTTCTGTCAGTTTGCTTTGATGCTATAAACAACTGCAAACCTTACTTTGTGGTCCTAATTGGTGACCGGTATGGTTATATTCCCGAAAACAGCAATAGAAGTGTAACGCATATGGAGATTTTGCGAGGCGCATTGGAGCGTACGGACAAGGACCATATATACATATACTTTCGCGATGCAGATTACTCAGATATGCCAGAAGAATTTCGTGAGGTATACATTGAAAAAAACGAAGATTCCCGTTGCCAGCTGAAGCAATTAACCGACAGTCTGTTGCAAGAAATGCCGCAATGCTGCAGAAGATATACAGCCAAGTGGGATGCGCATGCCCAATGTCTAATTTCTGAGGATTTTGAGCAAATAATTCTTACCGATTTGAAAGAGGATATTGTAAAAAGTTATCAAGGCATTTGCTATCGAAGCGCACTACATAAGCAGTTATCTGAAAACGAGGAAACTCTGACGCAAAACAGTTTGTTTGCGTATCGTGACAAACAGCGCATAAATGCTGACGTCTGTAGTATTCTGCAGTCTGATCATCCGTGGGCACTGGTAGGTACAGCAGGCGCTGGAAAGAGCGTATATATGTCATTACTATGCTCCACACTTCGTAGCGAAAAAGAACGTGCACACATACTATTCTGCGGGGATGATGTCTTTTCTGCATCTGCACGAAATGCCGCAGAGGCAGTGCTCTATGCTTTGCTGAATAGCGCCGACAGAGAGTACGATTACGTAAAATACGCAGCTATGTCCTACGCTGAGCTTATTTCCAATATTATGCAAGTCCGCGAAATCGTAACCGGAAAGGTTTATATATTCTTAGATGCGGTAGATAAGTGCGATCAGGGCATGATGGACTTCGTTTTCTGGTGTGACAGTTTTTTGAAAGAGCAAATGCAATTAGTAATTTCCTCCCGTGATACGCAGGAGATTGCGGACCACAAGGAGTCATTGCATATTTCACATATACAATACACTATCGATGACTATCGGCAAATGGCGAATCGCATTCTAGAGAAAAACGGAAAGCAGATCAATTCCACTTGCATTGAGCTTGCAATCACAAAAATACAAACACCGCTGCAGCTGCAGCTTTTGCTGATGCGACTGATACGTTTGGATGCTAAAGATTTTGCGTTAATACAGCAGTCCGGCGGCGGTATTGATCAAATTAACTCCCATCTAACCAAAATCATCGAAAGCAGCCCTACCGAAACAGGAGGCTTGGTAGCAGTATATCTGCAGGAACTGTTAGGAGAAAGAAAGGATCCTGTATTTTATTTATTCTTGCTAAACCTGCTGGCATTTTGCGAATACGGATTACAAGAGGATGATCTGCGGGCATTATTCGATTTAGCGAATCAACAATGGACCGAACTGGAATATGTTGACTTTTTAGAGAGATATACCTTTTTTGTCCGCATTCGAGAAAATGGCAGACTGGATCTATCTCACGATATCATCCGGCATACTTTGCGAAAACTTCTGACAAAAAACGGGCAGCAGATCTGCTTCTTGCTGGCCATTTACCTGCTTAATCGCGAGCATCAAGACAGCTTGTCCATCCGATCCTTTTTTAATGTAGCATTCATCGGTAAGCAGCAAAAAGTAGTGGTGGAATTTGCGAAAAAGTATAAAGGCTACCTGTCCTCTATAGACAAAATGGAACTGGGAATGGAAATTCGTCGCAGCGTACAAAATTTGTTTTTTAAGGACGGTGGAAAGTTCCTGCTTAACATAGCTGCAAGTTGTGACGAGATAGATGGATATTCCGCTTTTTATGCGATGCTTTCATCTTCGTTGTTAACGATAGATGATTACAACAAGAAAGAGGATGTTGTACAGATTGCCTATACTGTTGCTGCTGTGGCAATCCCCTTGCTACAAATGCTTAAGGGCAATCTTCTGCAAATGGAAATAGACGCTTGTAAACAATTCCTTCAAAAGAATAATATTGGTAACGATGTGATCGAAAAATTCATGCACTTCTGCCAAAAACAGATGTCTGAAGGAAAAAAAGAAGGATCTTTGGAAGAAAAGGAGCTTTCCCTTGAAGCGTTGTTTGAAAGTATGCATCGTGCCAGCGGTTCCGAAAAAACAATGATATGGATGCAGCTCTTTCAGATAACAAAACAAATGGAGACAGACACGGAACAGGCACCCGTTGCAGAACAAATTTTGTGCGAACTTTTACCGCTTGCTCAAAGCGGCCTGTTAGAGTATGAAAACGATATGAGACAGATGTTATTGGGCGAGCTATATTCCTGCTTTGGTGCAGTATATAAAACTATGCAGCAGTGGGAAAAAGGATTGGATTATGATCGCAAAAGCCGTGATATCTACCAAAAGCTCTATGAAGAACGACAGTCGCAAGATCTATTTCGCAAGTACTGTAACAAAGTATATAATATTGCCAATATTACCGAGGCATGGGCAATGTCGGAGATAAACAACATAGAGTTGTGGGAGGAAACAAGACTGGCTTATGAAGATGCTTATGCTGTAGAAGTCGTAAATATGGCTGTGGGCGTATCTGAACGCCGGGTTATCAAGGCCGCATCGGTTATTTTAAGTTTAGGCACAGCCTTAGTCAACACGGGCAGGCACGAAGAGGGAATGAAAAAATACAAGGAGGGTATAGCACTAATCCATGACTCTGCAAAGAACCATGCCGATATAGATATTTATTTAGAACTCTGTTTACATATGTTCGAATGTGTCTACCAATTAATGCACTGCAAAAAAATGGCAGCGGCATATGAACTAAGCAAGGATATTAACCCCCAACTCTTAACAATTATACATTCTGGCGAAAACGCATCTATTCTCCATATGAAAAAGCTCTGCGATGCCTTTTCCAACCAGATCAACAAATTCCTTTCCCAATTATTATCAACGGAAGATGCGCAGGAACACCTCGTAGTTGCACGAATGGCCAGCGAACTGTACGAGACACTTTTGCCAGTCGCTTCTTTTGAAGACAAAACTAACTTGATCATTTCAAAATGCAATATGTGTTCCATCTTGATGTTTGGGATGCACGATTATGAACTGGCGTATCAGGAGTATAAGCATCTGTTAGAGCTGGTTGTAAAAGAAGATCTTGTGTTGCCGGACAAAAATGGGAAGTACATTGATCAGGTTAATTCTCGCCTGATCGACGCATACAGCAGAATCCTTTTGTGTTTAGAAAAGCTAGATCGGCAAGATGAAGTAAAAGAATGGGTCAATAACGCAAGGTCCTGGGCAGAGTATTTCTCAAAGCACTTGGATGCAGATCAGGGTGACACGCCCAAGGTGTTGTATCAAGTATTTCACTCCTTACATCGTAATGGCAGCGCACTAAGCTTTATATTCCTGATGATGGCATTTAGTGCCGCAATGGAAGAAGGATACGACCAAGAGGCCCATTCCGATACGGTAATGCGAATTCTGACGGCTCTTAGCCAGATGAAGCATGGAGAAGAAGAAGAAGAATGATCTGCATTGTAGGGAACAAGTTTCTCGCATAAGTGGGAGGCAATTTCATCAATGTATGATTTCACTGGCAATCATTTATATTTTGATTCGCTGCGCGGAGCACCACGCCTCCCCTACGAGAATATTCGATAGAATCAGCAATCCAATGAGCCATCTTCTGTCATAGAACGCAAACGCATAACAAAAACCGGTGCACCGAGCACCGGTTTTTATTTCGGGTCGTGTGATGCCGCCGACCCCTACAAGCCTTCTCCTGGGAGAAGGTGCCCCGCAGGGGCGGATGAGGGGATGAACAAGTGCAGGCTGACCCTCATCCGACCTCGCTATGCTCGGCCACCTTCCCCAAAGGGGAAGGCTTTGGCAGATGCTTCAAGGCAGAGAATCATCCCCTGTCTTGCTTTCTGTCTTATGTTTGATCCATCACTATCGATC
>SVLR01000047.1 GCA_015067785.1 Oscillospiraceae bacterium | reverse complement strand
GGATGCAGATTGATAAGCTCTACTGTCCCTGCCAAAAGTGAGCAGTGTTTCACTTTCTGCCCCGCAGAGCTGTATATCACCGATGTGGAAGCTACGCAGGAAGGTAACCCCAAGCTACTGCAATTCGTCAAATATATGGCAGCGGTGTTCGATGCGCCGATGGACTTTGAGCGGGACATCCCCATCAGCGCCATTCTATACAACGGTATGAGCAGGACCAAATACCTGAAAGTTACTGGGCGCAGCCGATACACCAAGACGCTGGTAGAGGACCTAACCGCATTTTACGGAAGTATGGGACTTCCCAGCATAGCGACTATGAGTCAAATCCAGCGGGTATTGCTACGAGACCGTTACGACTTCTCCGTCGTGTGTCAGCTGGCATTTTTCCTTGGTATGAGTGTGGAGGAACTGACTGCCCCCAAGCTGACCCCGGAGCAAATCGAGGCTGAAGCGAGGTCCCACTATATGACGGATAAACCTCCTGTCGATTGGGATGCCTTTGATGCCGAGACTGCCAAAATATTGGAGCCCCTGGCGCAATCCATCTATGACGGATCCGCCAGGGCAGATGGGAGACCGGAACGAGTATCTGAAAGATTGATTTATCGAGAACTGGATTTGTATGGTCATAGGTTGGAGAAGATGCCCTTATGTCGTTCCATCATCGCGCGTTATTCAGAGCCGACCTATGAGGAACACTGGGCGAGAAGGCTTGTATGGGCGTACGCTAAATTAACAAAAGAGAGCAGAAGTACACCGTTTTACTGGTGTGATATGCGTAAAATTACTGGCGTACGAAAAAAGAATGCCGACCAGATTATACCGTATCTTAGAAAATACACCGATTCGAAAACCGCCAATAAAATTATTAATTTATTGAAATAACTGAGCCACATTTCCAGAATACCTTGAAAAAAGGCCGATTTTGCGCTATACTTTTTATAGATTTAACTTTAAAGATATACAAACAATGGGTGTATTATGGAAGAACTGAAATATGGGTTGCTTGGCGAAAAGTTAGTTCACATTGATGAGGTAGAAAAAGGCTTAGCTTGTAACTGCCTATGTCCACATTGCAAGACACAATTAATTGCTAAAAAGGGTGCTCACCGAGCAAAGCATTTTGCCCATTATAAGCTCGCTGATTGCAACCATGGAACAGAGACGGCATTGCATTTAATGGCAAAAAATATCATTATGCAAACTCGTAAGGTATTCGTGCCATATGTTCCGAAAACAGAATACGATTTTTCGAACCGAGGGAAAGTGGTCGTATTTGAACGAGTCGAACTGGAAAAGCAACTGTCGAGCGGTATACGCGGAGATGTTGTGTTGTACAGTGGAGAGAGCTGCTTAAACGTGGAAATAAAAGTTACGCATGAAGTTGACCTTAATAAAACCATAGAATTATTTAATTTAGGCATTCCCACCATTGAGGTGGACCTAAGCGATATTCAAACGAACTTCACCCCGGACATCATAGAACAACGACTTCTTGACAATGACTATGTCCGTCTAATCTGTTCCCCAAAAGGAAAAGATGTTTTTGCAAGATGGATTTTGGGTGAATGGAAGGATACTCATGTAACATCCTATGGAGTATATGTTAACGATTGTCCGCTGTCACGAACCAAGGCATATTTCAGCGATTACTACAACAGAGGCGGTCCTTGCCAGTGCCACGAATGCACTGCATTTATGAGGCTTTCCGGTCAATTTGATGAGAAGCTTTTATGCTATGGCTGTCTTGACAGTATTGACTTCAGCAAAATAGAAAAGATACTGCATTTAGAAAAAGAAGAAAACCATACTTGTGTTGTTCAATTATTGATGAATGATGGCAACACTATCGAGCGGTCCCTAAGAACGAGATAAAGCAACAAAAATGAGCGGAGGATCAGAAATCCTCACGCTCATTTTTTGTGGGTTATATAGTCTATCATATCGCTGACCATCAGAAGCTGTCCGTCAGTCAGTTCCAGTAATTTCTCAGCAACCGAGTTTACTTTTGTCCGTGTGTCTGCGCCGTTCAGGATAAAATCAGAACTAACCTGCAGGATACCACATAACCGGGAAAGGTTCTCGGGACGAATCGCCTTTTTGCCCAGTTCAAGGTTGGATATCATTTGAGTCGAAACGCCCATTCGCGAGGCAAGTTCCTCCTGTGTCATTTGAAGGCCCTTCCTGCGCACCATTATGCGCCGACCCATCTCTTGTAAAAACTCTGCGTCACCCATGGTGCACACTCCTTCCTTTGGTTTAATATATCAATATTATACTGCCTATAGGTGATGCTATAAATCATTCATAGATATAGAGTATTTGACATATATCCTCTATGGGTGATATAATACCTGAAAACGGAGGGGGAATACTGGATGGAACGCACCTGCTGCTTTTTCGGACATAAAGATACCCCAGAGGATGTAAAGCCAGCGCTGTATACTGCCATTGAGGAGCTTATCGTTCAGCACGGTGTTGAGTGCTTTTATGTGGGCAACCAAGGCGCGTTTGACGCCTATGTGCGCTCTGCTCTGCGGCAGCTCCAGGAGAAATACCCTCACATTCGGTATGCGGTGGTCCTGGCCTATATGCCCGGGCATCAAAGGGAGTATGATGATTTCTCGGATACGATGCTTGCAGAGGGTATTGAGGAGGTTCATCCCCGGTATGCTCTCGACTGGCGAAACCGCTGGCTACTGCGGGAGTCCCAATACATCGTCTGTTATATCCATCATCATTGGGGCGGCGCAGCCAAGTATGTGCAGCAGGGGCTGCGGCAAGGGAAAACGGTTATCAATCTCTGCAATAACGGTGTGCTTGACGGAGGGAGCCTAAAATGAAGAAACTGCTGTGCCTTTGCCTTGCATTGCTGTTGCTGGCGGGATGCTCTGCGCCGGAACCCGCACCGACACCCATATCCGAGCCGGAGGGGTCTTATACACAAGATATCTACGAGCTAACCTTCTCAGCGGAGCTGGTCTCCGGCAGTTCCGCCCGGGATTGGGATTTCACTTATAGCCACAATGACGAGGCTATCGCCAGTGGACACCGAGTTCTGCTGTCAAAGGAGGTCTTCACCTTCTATTCTGTACAGGTGACCATTACCGAAGATGGGAACCCCGATAATGCTTTCAGTGCATCCATTCCTGTGGCGCTCTGCGACGGCGGCTCCGGCAAGACGGAAATCACCGTCACTGCATCGGATGGGCGCGTGTCCACCTTCAAAATCGTATGTACTGTGCGGCAGGTCGGCAAATGCTAATGACGCCGATCCTCCGCCCTCTCTTGTGTAATCATCATCAAATACAGAGGGCTCAGACGGCGTGCACGGTGGTCTTACCGGTGTGGTCCGGTGCACTCTGACACCGGGCACGGTGTGCTTTCCGGCAGGGGTGCAGATGGAGTCCCATCCGCACCTAAGCCTGAAAAGGAAAAAAGATGGGCGACATCAAGCCCACAAGGCAGCCCTTACCGGCAAAAACGGGGGAACGAAAAGAGGGATGCCGTACTTCTTATGAAGAAAGTGAAGGCATTTCTTTATTCTTTAGAAAAAATGTAAAGAATAAAATAAATAAAGAAAAGAAAATAAAAACCTTCATTTCCTTCATTATCTTCATTAGGGGCCACGGGTATAAAGATACCCCGTGGAGGAACCACGGGGGTATCGTTATGATTGTGAGGACGGAGAAGTCCATCCGTACAGTCTTGCGTCTTGCGTTAAGTTCTTGCCGGCAATCACATTTCCCATGGAGGTGTGCTTAATCAAGTCATCCTCCGGTATGCCATAGATAATAGCAAGGCGTCGCTTGAAATCTGCCATGCTGCAGGTGTGACCGTTGTTGTTACCCTTGCACCATCTAAGGAAGGTATCGTAGACCGTTGTAATGGTAGCATTTTGTCCGGGACCCTTAAAATCCTCGAGGCATTCTTCTGCAAACGCGGTAACGATATTATTCGTTCGCGAATATTCACTGCGAGCTTCTATAATTGCCTGTGGTTCGGTCAGCTTGTAGCCGTTATTAACAACCTCTTTAAGCTGCATAACCGCTTTATAAATGATGCCGCTTGCTTCTGAGAACATCTTCTCAAGCAACTTTGGGTCACGCTCTTCTACCGGAATGACGTTATTACATTTCACAATGCAGAAACGGTCATATACCCAGGAACCATCGTCACCGGAGAAGACTGGCATTTTATTGGTAGCGAAAATCAGACAACCTCTATAACGGAAGGTAAAACCCTGCTGAGATTTTCTTTCGCCCATAATGCTGTCACCGCCGGTGAGCTGTTTGAAGGTGCGCAGCTCCTTCAGGGACATAAAACCCATATCGGCAGAACCAACCATGCGCTTACCGTAAACATAGCTGGTGCCGAACCGTGCTTCCAGACCGGACAAGTCTATAGCAAAGTGGTTGTGCTCCCCCAGTAGCATTTCCAAAAGCAGCTTAATCTGAGATTTGCCGGTGTCGCCGGGACCAGTAAAAAACAGCCCTTTCTTAAAATGTGTTCCCCAAACATTAGAGATACAGATACCCATAAACGCCAGAATGAAGGCTTGTACCTCTTTGTCACCATTGGTCAGCGTATCCAAGTACTTATCGAAGGTTGGAGTTGGGCTGCCCTTCTTCCAGTCGCAGGGGATTTGGATAGACGACAGATACTTGGGGTCGTGCTTTTTCAATTGCATGGTATCCAGACGCAGTACACCATTCTTGAAGTTGATGATGTTTTGGTCCGCATTGAACTTGCTCAGGCTTACATACTCCAGGTCAGTCATCAGTAGGCCATAAACCTCGTTGATGATACTCATTTTCACCATCTCCGGGCGATACTTAGCAATCTCCCGCTTGATAACGCCCTTAAAGAGATTTTCACCAATCTCTTGATAGACGCCATCCCGGTACCAGTAGATAGTACTGTATTGGTTCATTTCATCCGATACTAACTGATAGTGAATCTGCTCTCGCATCCAGTCTGCCAGCAGCGGAGCACTGATTTTCTCGACCATCTTATTATTGCGCTCTACCTGCACAATGAAGTACGGTACTTTTGCAGTGTTCTTGGATGCCTGCAATACCTGCTGAATAAGGTTTTTACCGTAGCCATCTTTGTCCCACATAGCTGGACAGCAAAGCGAAGACTGGCGGAACATTTTGTCTATGAGCTTGGCATTATCCGTCTTGGCCGCCAGCATCTTACATAGCGCACGCTCTGCATCTTCAAAAGAAGCATAGGCAGAAGTGTCTCGCTCAAAGAACAGCTTCTTAAAGGCACTGCAGTTGGGACCGGTGCTCAACTTATCGAGGATATCCTGAATATTATCTGCCATCTCAGTTGTCCTCCTTTTCAGTTGTAGCAGTCGGAGCATCCGTTTTCGGATGATCCGAACTGCCCATAGCAACGACATTGTTGCCGTATGTACGCATCATCTCAGTGTAACGCTCCATATCGCTAATATTTCCACTCAGCGCTTCCAGGGTGAAGCCTTCAGGAAATGCAAAGATGGGGGCGTACTGGCAGTCAGCACTGGCAACGACCTCACGGCCATACCACACATAGGTGCTGGCTAAATCAAGGTCAACATGGATTTTATCCAGCAGATAGACAAGCTCCACGACATTGTAGAGGTTGTAGGTATACCGCTTTATCTCTGTGTCGGCGGGACAGCGCCATGCGAGTATCTTGTCTACGGGGGTGATTGCTCCATCCTTGTGGATGGTACCGGTATACTCAATCAGGTGGACATCCTGCAGGGATGACAGCGCCCAACAAAGAGTATCGCCACTGTTGCGGCTCTTGGTAGCGTCCACTACCAAGTAGGGGTGCGCGGCATTATACACCTTGCGCTGGGTGTTTGTAATCTCACTCATTGGATTACCTCTCTTTACTTAGATTCGGCTTGCGCCGTGTGAGCTTTCCGGCTCTTAAGAAGAATGACATTTTGAACTGGTAAACTCGGCGAAAAACGCATTATCTCGGAGCCCTTTTGCTCTTCAAAAGGAACAATGACAGAAAATTTTCAAAGCTTGTGTACGAGTCGCGGCACGTAAAAAAGAGAGGCTCGTTTTTGTGCATTTTGCTACAAAGTGTATAAAAATCCCTCCGATACCGAAGTACCGGAGGGTCACAAAGGAAGTTTTCGCAAATGCTCTTTTCAGGCAAATGCATATTGGTAAACGCAATCAGGGAAGTTCTTCCTTCAGCATCGCCATCAGAACCAATACACAGGTACGGTTGATTTTGGCTTGAAGGGGGATATCTGAGTCAGCGAACACCTCCTCCCTCCACGTGATATACGCATTGCTGATGCGATGGGGAGAGTAAGACATCCGTGCAAGGCGGCTGGGGCAGCCGGAAGGCTCAAATGCCATATCAAAGGCTCGCAGGGAAAATGTTGCACCGTGAGGTGCCCGTTTAGCATACCGAATTGCGTTGATGGTGCTCTCTGCCAGATGCTGCAACCTGCACTTTTCAAGCGAATTGCTGCAAAGCCCAGGGCATTGGTCGATGGCCGCCATTACGAATTGATGGGTCACCCGGTTCAAGCAAGCTTGCCGGAACAGGTCTCCAATCAGCAGAGGCTCGTCTTTATATTTCTTGCATATGCGTTCCAACATCTCGCGGCTCTCGGTTTCTGCGATAAACCGGCGGATCTCCGGCGCAGAAACCTCCACCTCGAAGTTTTCTGGGTCTTCCCTGGCAATCAGGTGATACAGCTCTCGCAACTGGCAATCGGGGTTATCTGTCAGACTTGCCGTTTCGGTACAGGACAAAATCATCTCTCCGTTCCGTACGTACTGCAGAGTGTAGCTGTCAGAGGTCTCGTCCTCGTGGTCTTGCTGCAGCCAGATACTTCCGGTTTTGCTCATTCCGGAGGAGTAGTAGCCCACTTTGTCATCGTGGTGTTCCCTTTTCCAGCTCAGTTTCGGGCGAAGCATTTTCGCATCCCTCACCAGCGCCCGGATGAAGCAGTCCGTCTGCTCGGGGGTTACATATCCACCGCTGCGTTCAACCTTTTCAGGCTCGACGGCATGGCACCGGGTTTGCAGCAGGGTATACAGCGTTCCCAGTTCCGAAGGACACCCGGCAGCTTGCCACTCCATGCTGCGCATCAGGGGACGTTCTTCCGCATCCGTTACCCGCAGGGTGTACTGGCTGTGGGACTTCTTCTCAGTATCGCAGGTCAGAGTGACGATGTTCCCATCTGCATCCTGCAGACGATACCGGGGTTTGGTTCTTCCATCCACCGGGGGAAGCTCTTCCCACCGGTTTTTCGGCGCGGGCGTCTTAATGTCCGCAATCAGCTTGCCGACATAGGTGTCTACGGGGCTCTGGGTTTCTGCGGTCGTGTTCTTTGTTTCATTCATGCGTGTAATCTCCAGTCTGTGTTTTTATTATGAAGGGTGAAACCCGTCATTTCTTTTTAAGGGTGCTGCCTACCGGGAAGGGAAAGAAAGGTAGAGAAAACCTTCCCGGCGGCAGCGATGATGCTTGCAGGTCAAGTTACCTGCTTCTATAGATAGGCGCTGTGGCAGAAAGGATAAGGTCCAGCAGTGCCGTTTCATGTGGTGTCCTCCTATCAACTTATCAGCTGCTTATCAGCTTTATCTATAGAAATAATGACATTTACCAATGCGGTATAAAGGTCAATCTGCGTGCATACCGCAGGTGGCGTGGGTATACACCCAGTCAAATCCGTCAGTGCCGTCCGTCAGAATATAGACATCCTCACCGACCAACTTCCAGTAGCCGCCGGTCTCGCCGGGGTTGATTTCCTCACCGCCAAAGTATGCCTCTCCGACGCTACCCTCCTTACCGTAGGCGTAGTGCCCAAACTCCACCAGCCAAGTGGGGTTCAGCTCACTGAGCAGGCGAGCCAGCTCGGACATAAACTCAAACTCATGCTCCTCACCGTAGAGCATACCAATTTGCTCCGGGTCTGCGTCCAGATGTTCCCGGCAGCGGATGAAAAAGAAAATGTGTTTCATTGTGTTCTCCTTTACTGATTGTTTTGTGGTAGTCGGATGTAATGCTCTCCGACAATTGAATATCTTCCAAAGCTGTGGCCTAAACTCGCCGATGCGTATCCCATTGCTTTTTTATCGAATTTTATACCCTTCCGGTCCTTCCTACAGTAGTAGATTTCCTCTCTGGGAAGTGTATCGAGAGGACGAGCGTATTTGAGGTACACAGCAGTGGCATACTCGGCGCGCCAAGCGTGTATCGGAGCAGCTTTGGAAATTGGTTTTTTAAAAACCTTATCCATCGCTCCGCCCTGCGCCTTCATAAAGTTAATGATACTTTCTGGGTCGTCACAAACTACCTCCGCCCGTCTGGGCCGTCCGCCTTTGGCTCCCCGAGATACAAGAATATAGTATTTTCCATCGGCACCAAGCTCCCAATCGCCACATCTAAGCTGTGAAAGCTCCCTTCGGCGAAGCCCGGTTGCCTTCGCATAGACTACCAGCATGGCGTTCCTTTTCTCGGAGAAGTGCTTGTGGTGCGGCAGCTCGTGTCGGCTCCGCTTGATATCTTTTCTAAGTCTTGGCGGTGTGGGTATATAGTCAGATGCCGTTGATCCGCCGTATAGTTTTACTAATGCGCTTAAATCCAGCTTAATCGTATAGGGGCTTAATTTTTGGCTAATTCGGTATTCCAGATACTCGTTTACGTACTTCTGTGCCTGCGACAGCTTCTTGCACTCTTTGTGGTTTTTGCGCAGCCATGCCGCAAACAATTTGGCATGTTTGCAATACGAATGGTATGTCGAATATGAATACAGCCAGAGATGTGCGTCGCCAATTAGCTTATGGGCGTGCTTCGACTCTCCAACGCGCAAAATCGACTGGAACCGCTGCACAATCTGATAGTCGAGCGATTGATGGTGTCCCATGTTAATTACCTCCTGTGTATGGATTCCCTGTTAAGGCAAAGCAGACCACTCTTGTTTTGCTGCATGGCAGCGGGATATTATGGACTACCCCACGCATTTGTTGGTGTTGCGCACACCCTTGCTGATATAACGCCATCAGCGGCGCATGACGAGTTGTGTATAAATCTGCCCTCCGGCATTTATCTGAGCGCTTTGTTTTCCTCCTTTCAAGCTTGTATTTTGGCTCAGGGTATCGTCCCCGCAGCTGGCTGCTGCGTCGGCGTTGGGTCCCGTCATGTGGGGACCGTGTTTTTCTGTTCTTTCTGGTTTCATCATATCTACACTATAATAATGACAGAATACGGTACATCACTGTCTCGATGTATGTCGCTGCGGCGGGTTTTCTTCATCACGTATCTGATGTGTGCTCTCCGCCGGGTTTCTTTGGGAACGGGCCACATCCCTGTTTACCTCCACAAACAGTACCTTTTTTGCGGATGTAACCGGGCTGTGGCGCAATCATCCGGGTTGCAGCAAGACGTCCGCTGGGGCTCGGCAGCACAGTTTTTTCACCCATTCCATAGACGCAAAATACCGCGCCATTGAACGACGCAGCATATTTGGTCTACATAATGTTCTCAAAACTACAGTCAGCATTGAAAAATATCGATTTTTGTGGTATAATGTAGGAACTACATTTTAGGCAAAGGAGGCGGTTAGCTTGCCCACAAAAATTGAAATCGGCAAAAGATACGGCATGCTGACCGTTGACGCTGCCACCGATAAGAAAGATTATCGCGGACGGACGCTGTACCGCTGCATATGCACCTGCAGTGGTGTGCGTCTTGTTGCTGCTGACCGGCTGCTTGCAGGCAGCGTAATTTCCTGCGGATGTATGCAGAGAAAAGCTTGGGCGCAATTCGGCGGTTCCAAAGAACGGCTGGGCTGGACCGAAGAGCAGGAAGCTGCGCGCATCAAAAAGCGGATAACCGGCGCAAAAGGCATTTATCAAAAAGGCGACACCTACATCGCCCAGATAAAAATACAGTATAAGACTTATCATATCGGCTCCTATGAAAACCGGGACGATGCACTGGAAGCACGGCAAGCCGTGGTTCAGGTTCGCATCCAGGACGGCGATGCTGCTGCCATCGAGTATATCGCGGAGCTGAAAAAGGCCCGGCGGAAGTAGCTCTTCCAACCGGACCCATCATGAACACACTTTTTTACTTTTACGGAGGATAATATAGAAACATGAAAATTAGCAGAATATTTGCGTTGCTCCTGGCAGTGATTATGCTGCTGAGCACCTTTACTGGCTGTAATACCACCGAACCCGACATTACGGACCCCAGCGGTTCCGTCGGCACCGGTGAGCACGTCGGATCCGACGAAACCGGAACCACCAATGGCACCACCGATACGACCACTGGGACAGAAGAACCCACCGGCACGACCGGTAGTGACCCCGCCGGTAATGAGACCATTTCAGGCACAGAAACTACCGAACACAACAACCCCACGACCAACCCCAGCACCCAGCCCAGCGGATGCAACCATAATTGGTCAGACTGGACCGTCAAAAAAGAGGCAACTTGCACTGCAGACGGCTCCGAGGAACGGACTTGCAGTAAATGCGGCGAGAAAGAGCAACGCGCAGCGACAACTGGTCACACCATGGGTTCCTGGTCTACAACCAAGAAGGCTACTTGCGATACTAACGGCGTAAAAACCCGCAAGT